>JALSSM010000157.1 GCA_026984275.1 Gammaproteobacteria bacterium | reverse complement strand
AGTTCAACGGCCTGAGGTTGAACGGCCAGAGGTTGAACGGCCAGAAGTTCAACGGCCTGAGGTTGAACGGCCTGAGGTTCAACGACCTGAGGTTGAAGTTCCTGATTTCGAAAAACCCGATTAATAATTTCCTGTTTTCCCTGAAAAAACAGTGTATGAGAAATCTATTGAACGTTCGTAATAGCTATTTTTTATATCCGATTTGTAACCCTATCTCTTTATCTGGTGTACCATCAGTGAAGCCAACCGCGCCATATCCTGTTAATGTTATTGATTTGTGCATCCTCCAGGTCAGGTAAGTAAACAAGTCAATCACATCATCAGTATTTTGCGAAGTCGCTTCCTGAAAATCCACAAACATACCGCTACTATATTGATCATTAAATTTATAACTAGCTCCAACTGAAGCCTTGATAACATTATTCAAGTCTCTCCCAGGAGGATCACCTTTGAACTTATATCCAAGCATACCCATTAAGGTGAGTTTTCCAAGTGGTTTATAGAGGTCACTCTGGATTGTAAAATCATATTCACCACTACCCAGACCTTTATTCTCATTAGCCGTTGGAAATTTTATTTTTGTAGTGAGATCAATCAAAGGCAGGTTTACACCAAACGAGTTAAAACTATAACTTAATGATGTGACTATATCTCCCAAACCTGATTCCGTCGCCACTGATGTAGTTTTTGCAGTATCTGGATTAATAACTTCTCCTTCACCAGTAATACCACCGGGACCAGTGATTCGAACCCATGGAATACTTATCTTAGCTTTCCACTTCTTTTGCTGATAGCCCATTGAAACTGGAACATACCAGATCTCAGTCTCCCCAATATTTCCATACTTGCCCGAACTATAATCAAAACCTGTACTAAATTTAAACGTTCCATTTGAAAGAAATGATGTTGAGCTCCCAACCGGTGTTTCTAAATCAATACTCTTTGAAATGTCCAAGTCTTCAACTGTCTCAGCCCTGGCATGTTTATTTATTACGAGTACGATAATAAATAAACCATATAAGAATACAGTCCGCTTTCCAAACATTTCTTCTCCCCTTCAATTTCAGAACTATTTTTTCTGGGTTTCGAGAAGATTGTAACAGGCCCGGATTAAAAAATATAAATAAAACTGAGTACATAATCACATTATTATGTACTCAATTTTTAAAAGACAAGATCAGTGCTTCCCTGGCTCCATCTTTACACCTCTACGCTCATGGGCAATATAGGAAAGAATCGCTGTCATCCTTGGATCTGTCGGAGATAAATCCACACCTTCCAGCGGATTGCGAATACACCAGTTAACCATCTCCCACATCTGAACGACACTGCCAAGTTGCTTTTGAAACTTTGGATAAGTTTCTGGATGAGTATTGGCACCATTGGGGTGACATTGAGCACAAACAACACCATTTGTTCCCAAACTTGCATCAGTAAAAGCAACACGTCCTTTATCAACCACCGAGAGATATTCCTGATACCAGCCATCAACATCCTCTTTTGTAAAATTATCAGCATAGGCTGGCGAGATCATTAATCCAGTCGTGACCAGACAGGCCAGCAACAACCTTTTCCATACAATAAAAATATTCATAGTGTTCTATCCCCTGATCTTAATAATGTTTTTGGGCAGCCGTTGTATTAGTTGCATAAACAACATCTTCTGGATGTCCTTTTGCAGCATTAAAAGCAACCCTTCTTTTCTCATTTTCTGGCAAGAAAAAATCAACAGAAAGACGGCCTGAATTAACATCTATCATTTGCCAACCTGTTGCATCACGCTCAAAGAAAGGATCAGCCCGATTCATATCGACGGTCAATTTAGGCATCATGTTTGGCGCCTGCACATAGGTTTTTGGATATGGCCATGGCCATGCAGTCGCCATCACTGAATTGAAGCTAATGTTGTCTATCTGGTTATACTGGATCTGATGCACATGCCCATACATAACGGAGACCGTTTTGAAGGGTTTCAATATTGCCTGAACCTGTTCAGCATCTTCTGTCCAGAAATTCCAGTTTTTGAATAGTTTTTGCAGAGGAGAATGGGAGAATACAACCAGAGGGGTATCCTTGTTCACTTTTTCCAGATCATCAGCCAACCACTTCCTTTGCTTTTCACCCACCATAAAAGGGGAACCTCGAGGATCATCCAGGCCAGCCATCACACCCATACGTTCTTCACCGCTGGCCCATTTATTCGTCCATCCTTCATCAACCAGAATACTATTCAGAACAACAAAATGGACACCTTTATGATCGAAACTATAATATTGTGGTCCAAGTTGACTTTCCCAATATTCACCTAGATCCAGGTAATAGTCATGCTCGCCCATAACATAATGAGTCTCAGGAACTCGCAGCCCTGAAAGTATCTCAAGACCATGATCGAGCTCTGCTTTTTTACCCAGCTGAGCAATATCACCGCCATACATGACAAAATCAGGTTTAGGATCCATCATATTGGTTTCAGCAACTGCCCTGATTAAACCTCGATCCCAATTACGTACAAATTTGTTACCTTTTATTTGTTGTATATGTGAGTCTGAAATATAGGCAAATGTGAAGTTGTCAGATGTCTTTGCAAAAGATAGTTCGATCAAGCTAACTGGCAGTACTGATCCAGCCAGTAATAGCCCGCTATTTTTTATAAAATTTCGTCTAGTTGTCATATTTATATCCTCATTTATTACTGATATTCAGGACTGGTAAGCGCCTTCATGAATTCAACCAGATCACTTTTTTGTTCATCAGATAAATTAAGTGGACGTATTCCACCACTTTGAAAATCATTAAACGGATCCGTTTCTTTAACACGACCACCGTTATTATAAAAATCGACAACGTCCTCTAATGTTTCAAGTGATCCGTCATGCATATAAGGTGCTGTCTTTTCGACATTGCGTAATGTTGGTGTCTTGAATGATCCCAGGTTCTGGAAATCGTCAGTCACAACAAAACGTCCTAAGTCTGATGTGTTCTTATTAGTAAGAACCGCAACATCAACGTCTGTACCTTTTGCTTTTGCTTGTGAAAAAACCTTCGTCATTTCATATACATCATTCTTAATGCGGTCAAAACCAATCCCCAGATTATGGAATTTGTTATCCATGAACAAAGCATGGGTCTGATTGATGGTATGGCAGGAAACACAACGTCCCTGACCAACAAATACAGTCAATCCTCTAAGTGCTGATTCACTCATCGCACTTTTATCATCTCCATATCGAAAACGATCGAACGGTGAGTTTCCTGAAATAACCGTTCGTTCGAAACTGGCTATTGCCTGTTTAACTTCTGTCATAGTGACATCTTCTCCTGCTTTACCAAATGCCTGCTTAAACATGTTTTGATATTCAGCATCCGTTCTGACAATTTTTAGAATCGGTTCATAATCTTTCAAACCCATTTCTACAGGGTTTACCGGCGGGCCGCCTGCCTGACCTT
>JALSSM010000156.1 GCA_026984275.1 Gammaproteobacteria bacterium | reverse complement strand
ACCATATCCTTGACCATGACAGCAATAATGTCTTTTGAAGCGATACAGGAATAGATTCCTCCCATACTGAGCCCCGTTTCCCGGCTTAGATCACGCAGTGACATTTCATGAAAGCCAATTTTTGCCGAGATTTTAAAGGTTGCTTTGAAGATTTTCTCGAGATTGTTGACGGCAAATTTCTGCTTTTTAGTCTTAATATTGTCGCTATGAAGATCAAACAAAACGCTGTAGATAGCACTACCTTTATAGGGAAAAGCTTTTTTGTAGGCAGTAAAACTCATTTGAAATCGGCTATACTTGACATTGTTTGAAATTAAGTCTGGACATAGACCTGTAGTTTAGACTAATATTGCCAATATAAAAAGCGAGCGTTCGCTCTTAAACGAAAAACGGGCATACAAAGAAGAGGAGAGTTTCAAATGAGCACAGCATTGATTTACATTATCCCATTCGTCTTAATAGGGTTGTTATACACAGGATCATCACTCCAGACATTTGCTATTGCTTCCGTCATTGGCCTGGTTTTGAGCCTGATCTTTTCTACCTGTGGTTTATTCATTGCAGGGCTTGGTTTAGTAGCGCTGGTGAGTATTGCACTTTGCATTCCTTCCATTAGAAAGCCATTTATATCGAAGCCATTCTTTGGCATGTTTAAAAAAATGTTGCCACCACTATCGCAAACAGAGCAGGAAGCGATCGATGCCGGAACAGTCTGGTGGGATGGGGAAATCTTCTCAGGAAAGCCCAACTGGAACTCCCTGATCAGTATTAAGAAACCTGAATTATCTGATCACGAAAAAGAATTCCTGGATGGCCCGGTGGCTGAGTTATGCCGTATGGCCGATGCCTGGAAAATTAATCACGACTGGAATGTGATCCCGGATGAAATTATTCAATTTGTGAGGGACAACGGTTTCCTCTCCATGATCATTCCAAAAGAATATGGTGGTCTGGAACTATCCGCTGTGGCTCAGTCAGAAGTGTTGATCAAGGTTTCAAATACCGGTGCTGCGATTACTTATCTGGTTGCGGTTCCGAACTCGCTTGGACCGGGTGAGTTGTTGATTAAATACGGTACGGAAGATCAAAAAAATTATTATCTCCCACGCCTGGCAGAAGGTAAGGAAGTGCCCTGTTTTGCCTTGACCGCACCACTTGCGGGTTCTGATGCGACTTCTATTCCTGATACGGGTGTCGTTTGCAAAGGCATGTGGGAAGGCAAAGAAATTATCGGTATGCGACTAAATTTCAACAAGCGCTATATCACACTAGCGCCTATCGCAACATTGGTCGGTCTGGCCTTCAAATTAAATGATCCGGATCATCTGATTGGAGACATCGACGAATACGGTATTACTTGCGCCTTATTGCCCAGAGACACCAAAGGCATGGAAATAGGTCGTCGTCATTTACCGATCGGTGATGCATTTCTGAACGGGCCGATCGAAGGACATGATGTGTTTGTACCACTGGATTACATTATTGGTGGGCAGGAAATGGCGGGTAAAGGTTGGCGTATGCTGGTCAGTTGTCTCTCGGTTGGGCGCTGTATTACATTACCATCCGGTGGATCGGCCTATGCAAAACGTACTTTGATGGGAACGACGGCCTATGCTTCACTCAGAAAACAATTTGGTATGCAGATCAAGAATTTTGAAGGTATCCAGAAACCACTGGCGCGGATGGCTGGCTTCACTTACATCATCAATGCCGCACGGTTACATACGGTGCAGTCCGTCGATGCAGGCCAGAAACCTGCTGTACCTTCAGCGATTCTGAAATATCACTGTACAGAAATGGCACGACAATGCACCATCGATGCGATGGATATTCATGGTGGTAAGGCGATCATGAAAGGTCCAAAAAACTATATTGCCAGTACTTATGAATCCATTCCTGTTGCGATCACGGTAGAAGGTGCAAATATCCTGACACGTAATTTGATGATCTTTGGACAGGGAGCCACGAGAAGTCATCCTTATGTCCTGACTGAAATGGAACTGGCTGCACAGGAATCTTCAGACAGTGTGATTGATCAGTTTGATGATGTGCTGTTCAAGCATGTTGGATACACGATTAACATGGGTGCGCGATCTTTTATTATGGCGTTGACAGGATCGCGTCTGGAATCTAATCCAGGACATCCAAAACTGGCTCGTTACTACGCACAGCTGAATCGTATGAGTGCAGCCTTTGCCTTTATTGCAGATATATCCATGCTTTCTTTACAGGCAAAACTGAAATTTATGGAAATGTTGTCAGCCAGACTGGGTGATCTGCTGAGTGATATCTATATGGCCAGTATGGTACTGAAAAACTATGAAAATGATGGCTGCCCTGAAGAAGATTTCGCTGTGGTTCAATGGTCTCTGGATTATCTGATGCATGATTATCAGGAGGCATTCCGTGCGATTGTCGATAATTACCCAAATCGTCCGTTGGCCTATTTGTTGAAATTTGTCGTCTTTCCAATCGGTATGCATTTCAAGGCACCAGCGGATGATCTTGAGAAAAAACTGATCGGTACGATTGCGAATAATACAGACACACGTGATCGACTGACATCAGGACTACATATGGAAGCGGGTGAAAATAATCCGCTGGCACATGTCAATGAAGTCTTCCTTGAAAGTCTTGCCTTACAACCGCTAAATGACAAGATGAGAGCAGCGATAAAAGAGAAAAAATTACCAAAATTACAAGGGATGAAATTGATCAATGCTGCGAAAGAAGCCGGTGTTTTATCTGCTGAAGAAGCCGATCAGCTGATTAACTTTAACGATAAATTAATGTCGGTTATTAATGTGGATGACTTTGATCAAAAAGATCTTATTCGAAAAAAGGTAACAGCACGTTCTAAAAAATAATCATGGTAAGTTTAAAAAGATCGGCATTGTCAGAGTGCCGATCTTTTTCTTGCATCTTTATTTCCTGATGGAAAGAAAAAAGTGGAAACATTAAGCTGCCATTATTTTCGTATAGATAAGATCACAGACTGGCAGGGATTCCATGCACTTAAACCTGAATGGAATAAATTACTCTCAAATTCCAATGCCGATAATTTTTTCCTGACCTATGAATGGTTATCCACCTGGGCCAGGCATTTTGGTAGCAAATCTGAACCTTTTGTCCTGATCGCCAGAGATACTGAAACGGGCGAGCTGGCAGGAGCAACTCCTCTTGTCATCGAAAGAAATAGCCTGATAAAAAAGTTGATCTTCATGGGCAATGGTCCTTTGCAGACTGATCATCTCGACTTTATCATGAGGGAAGGTAAGGAACAGGAAATAGCGCAAGCATTGACGGCGACTCTTTGTAAGCAGATGCACAGATGGGATACGATCTTTTTTGATGGTTTGAAGTCTTCTTCAAACGTTTTACAAAATCTGCGAGTGATCACTGATTCTAAACAAGACCTTATTTACAATGAAATTTGTCCCTACTTACCCTTAC
>JALSSM010000155.1 GCA_026984275.1 Gammaproteobacteria bacterium | reverse complement strand
GAACGAGAAAATCATTATGTCAGATAGGGGAAACAGTCTGGTCAGTGAAGATGAAGTCGATAAAAATCGACGACGTTTTCTGATAGCGACCACTGCAGGGGTGGGTACTGTTGGCGCAATCGGTGCTGCGATACCTTTTGTTTCATATTTTCAGCCGAGTGAACGTGCCAAAGCAATTGGCGCACCTGTTGAGATCGATATCAGTAAGCTCGAGCCTGGCCAGAGGGTTACGGCCATTTGGCGAGGCAAACCTGTATGGGTGGTCAGGCGAACCGAAAAGACACTAAAAACATTGGAGACTATGACAGAACTGTTGCGTGATCCTGAATCAAAAGTAGCAGAACAACAACCACCCTATGCCCAAAATATTGATCGTTCCATCAAACCCGAGTACCTGGTTGTGATCGGGATTTGTACTCATCTTGGTTGTTCTCCAACATTTTTACCACCTGGCGCACCGAATAATCTGGGCTCTGACTGGAAGGGTGGTTTTTTCTGCCCATGTCATGGTTCCAAATATGATATGGCCGGGAGAGTTTTTAAAGGTGTGCCGGCACCGAAAAATCTGGTTGTACCACCTTATAAATATTTGGGTGATACCTTGATCCTGATCGGGAACGATGGAGGGACTGCGTAATGAATAAACTTCTGGGATGGATCAATGATCGTTTTCCACTGACCAAATTGTGGAATGAGCATCTGGCAGAGTATTATGCGCCGAAAAATTTCAATTTCTGGTATTTCTTTGGCTCACTGGCGCTCGTCGTTCTTATCAATCAGATCGTTACCGGTATCTGGCTGACGATGAGTTACAAGCCTGATGCAGGACAGGCCTTTGCATCTGTTGAGTACATCATGCGCGACACATCATGGGGCTGGTTGATCCGCTATATGCATGCTGTCGGTGCTTCAGCATTTTTTATTGTAATTTATCTGCACATGTTTCGTGGCCTGATGTATGGATCCTATAAAAAGCCGCGGGAACTTCTATGGATGTCAGGTATGTTTATCTATCTGTGTCTGATGGCTGAAGCCTTTCTTGGTTATCTGTTGCCCTGGGGGCAGATGTCATTCTGGGGCGCGCAGGTGATTACCTCTTTGTTTGGGGCGATTCCATATATTGGAGATACGCTGTTGTTATGGATACGTGGTGACTATGTAATCTCCGATGTGACATTGAACCGTTTCTTCTCATTCCATGTTATTGCCGTACCCATCGCATTGTTGGGACTGGTTATGCTGCATGTGATTGCACTGCATGAAGTGGGATCGAATAACCCTGATGGTGTTGAGATCAAGAAGAATAAGGACAAAAACGGTATCCCATTAGATGGAATTCCTTTCCATCCTTATTATTCAGTTAAAGACATTGTTGGTGTTGTTGTATTTCTGATTTTCTTTGCTCTGGTCATATTTTTTGCACCGGAAATGGGTGGTTATTTTCTAGAGGCCAATAACTTTATTCCAGCTAATCCCACTGTGACTCCAGAGCATATCGCTCCAGTATGGTATTTCACGCCTTTTTACGCCATTTTGAGAGCAATCCCGGACAAAGTGCTTGGTGTTGTTGCCATGGGTGCCGCGGTTATGATTCTGTTCCTGTTGCCATGGCTGGATCGAAATCCGGTCAAGTCGATTCGTTATCGTGGTATGTTGTATAAATGGATTCTGGGTATTTTTATTTTCAGTTTCCTGGCACTTGGCTGGTTGGGTATGCAGCCACCGACACCAACATTAAACCTGTTTTCCAGAATATTCACAGTGATCTATTTTGTTTTTTTCCTGTTAATGCCGATCTATTCGAAAATGGACAAAACCAGGCCAGTACCGGAAAGGGTGACATACAAATGAAAAAAATATTCTCTCTTTGTTTAATACTTCTGCCTGCCGTGGCATTTGGAAATGCCGGTGTACATCTGGAACATGTAGATATTGATCTGAAAGATAAACCTTCACTTCAACGAGGTGCGAAGTTATTCGTTAATTATTGCCTGAGTTGTCATTCAGCTTCCTACGCACGTTTTAATGGTATTGGAAAAGATCTCGGTATTCCTGATGATGTCATGAAGAAAAACATGTTATTCGTTTCTGATAAAGTCGGTAGTTACATGAGAGTAGCAATGGATAAAGAAGATGCCAAAAAATGGCTGGGAGTAGCGCCGCCCGATCTATCTGTTATTGCACGCTCACGTGGATCAGACTGGATTTATACTTTCCTTAATTCTTTTTATCTTGATCCCAATAAGGCAACAGGTGTGAACAACACAGTCTTTAAAGATACAGCCATGCCTCATATCTTATGGGAGTTGCAAGGTTGGCAGCGTCCTGTTTATTCAGAATCACAGCATGGTGATGAAACGACGAAAGAGATAAGCGGTCTTAAACTTGTCTCACCTGGTAAAATGAGCGAAGAAGATTATCAGGTAGCGACCCGTGATCTGACTAACTTCCTTACTTATCTGGGTGAACCCGCAAAACTTGTCAGAAAGAAAGTTGGTTTATGGGTGATCCTGTTCTTACTGGTACTTCTGGTTCCTGCCTACTTGCTGAAAAAAGAATACTGGAAAGACGTTAAGTAGGTCTTAGATTCCTGCCCCCTCTCTTTGTCGGTCGACAAAGAGAGGGCTTGACAGGCATGTTACAATCCTTCCAACAAATTAATCAAAATTTAAATATGGAGTTGTACGATGAGTGCACTTGCTAATCGACGTTCGGTTATGTCGTTTTATTCTGATCCAGTAGATCCAGTTGGACACTGTGTTCGCCTTTGTATTGCAGAAAAAGATATTAATGTAGAAGTTTACTATGTTGATCCTGACAATGTTCCTGAAGATATTATAGGCTTAAATCCCTACAATTCAGTTTTGACCCTGGTTGATCGAGATCTTGTTTTGTACGAAGCACGCATTATTATGGAATACATGGATGAACGTTTCCCACACCCACCACTGATGCCGGTTGATCCGGTCTCGCGAGCGACAAATCGTCAACTTGGATTTCGTATTATGAAGGATCTCTATGGTCTGATTGATGATCTGGAAAATGGCAAAGAAGCAGAGAAGAAAAATGCACAAAAAATTATGCGTGATCACCTGACGGCGATTGCACCTGCTTTTGAAAGTTTTGAATTCTTTATGTCAGACGATTTTTCCTTGGTTGACTGTAGTCTTGCACCAATTTTGTGGCGACTGGAAAGTTACGGAGTAAGCCTCCCTGCACAGGCAAAACCTCTGCTGAAGTATGCAAAAAAATTGTTTGATCGTGAAGGATTTCAGGCCAGTTTGTCTGAAGCAGAGCGAGAGTTCAGCCAGTCATAATTCGTTGTGGATTTATCACCCACCAAACCCTATCTGATACGGGCGTTCTATGAATGGATTGTGGATAATGATCTGACACCACATTTGTTGGTCGATACCGAAGTTGACGGTGTTCAGGTGCCACCAGAGTTTGTGGTTGAGGGACAAATTGTACTGAATATTT
>JALSSM010000154.1 GCA_026984275.1 Gammaproteobacteria bacterium | reverse complement strand
TTGTATCCTGAAGCTGCAAAACATTTTAAAGAAGATCCAGACTTTGCAGACAAAGCGCGTATTGCGACGACAGAATTACAGGCGGGTCGTCCGGGTTATCGTGCTTTATGGCAACATTTTGTGAACACATCACTGGCAACAGTGAAAAAAGATTTCGCTGCCCTGAATGTTAACTTTGATCTGTGGTTGGGTGAGTCCGATGCCGATGCTGCGATACCCGAGATGGTGGCGGATCTGAAACAAAAAGGGCTGGCCGTTGAGAGTGAAGGTGCATTGGTTGTCCATGTCGCTCGGGAAGATGATGATTCTGAAATGCCACCGCTCATCCTCGAAAAAACCGGCGGTGGCGTGACCTATGGCACCACCGACCTGGCGACGATTTACCAACGCGTTAATCTGGAAGAAAAAATTGATCGCATTGTTTATATCGTCGATCAACGGCAATCATTACATTTCAAACAGGTCTTTCGTGCCGCAGCACTGGCCGGATATATGGATGAAAATCATCTTGAACATCTCGGTTTCGGCACCGTCAATGGCAAAGATGGTAAGCCCTTCAAAACCCGTGAAGGCGGTGTCATGCGGCTCGCTGATCTGTTGCAGATGGCAAGAGATGAAGTGGCAAAAAAAATGGGCATTGTCGGTAAAGAAGATGAGTCATTAACCAGTATGGCCGAATCCATCGCCATGGCGGCCATAAAATATGGTGACCTTTCAACGCAGCGATTGTCCGATTATATTTTCGATACCGAAGCCTTTGTCAAACTGGAAGGAAAAACCGGCCCCTATATTCAATATGCCGCTGTTCGTGTGCAATCCCTGTTGGATAAAGCCGCTGCAAAAGATCTGAAACCGGCAACAGAAATCAGGCTGGAAACAGCTGAAGAAAGAGCACTGGCATTGCTCCTTCTCGATTATCCGATCACTTTACAACGCGCACACGACCGAAGAATGCCCAGCGATATTTGTGAACATGTTTACAACGTCGCACAAGCCTACAGCCGTTTTTATCAGAACTGCCCTGTCATGACCGCAGATACAAAAGAACAAAGCGAATCACGATTGGCGCTTAGTCAGCTTTGTCGACAGGACATTGTGGCCAGTATGGATAAACTGGGGATCGACATCCCTGATAGGATGGTCAAGTTTGGGGATGAATAAAACCTTAGCCTTTAATGCAGGATGCACTCGCATCAGTGCGCTGTATGTCGGGCATGAAAATTTTCTAACCGTGGACTGTAAGCGAGTCCGTCCTGCTTGCGTTAAGGATTTTACACATCTGTTGGTGGGTTTGATCCTGAAAGAAAGCAGATCTGCCATTTGTCAGTGAGTGAACTTGTGCGTATTTTTATTTTGATTTGTTTGTTAAGCCTTTCCGTGTTTCTTCACGCAGAAACTATGGCTATTGGACAGTTTTCAAAAGGTGATCTTTCTGGCTGGAAGGAAAAGATCTTCGATGGGAAAACGGTTTATAAGATCAAGCAGCTTGAAGATAAATCTGTGCTTGAAGCTTATAGCTCAAATTCAGCTTCCGGTTTGTTCAAAAAAGTTTAGATTGATCTACGCAAGACACCGTTTATAAATTGGTCATGGAAAGTGGAGAACACCTTGGCGATGAATGATGAACGAGCTAAATCGGGAGATGATTTTAGTGCCCGGATCTATGTTGTCTTTTCTGATGGCCCTTTTTTCTGGCAAACAAAAACACTTAATTATGTCTGGGCTAATCAGGCAAAGGTTGGTGATCATTGGTCAAATCCTTATACAAAAAATGCACAAATGCTTGCTATTCAAACGGGGAATCAACATTCTGATCAATGGCAAACAGAACGCCGGAATGTACTGGAAGATATTCAAACGATCTTTGGAAAATCAGTAAAAGAAATCAAAGCGATTGCGATCATGTCGGATACTGATCAAACGGGTGAAACAGCCCAAGCATGGTTTGGTGACATCTGGTTTAGTGACTAAACTATCTCATTGAGTGAAGATCCTTCATACCGGATCTTTTAGAATACAGCATCTGATCATTAGGAATTAAAATAGGAATGGCCGCAGGCAGCCTTTTAGCTTTACTCGACGATATCGCAACGATTCTTGATGATGTTTCGTTGATGACTAAAGTCGCGGCCAAGAAAACCGCTGGTGTTCTGGGTGATGATCTGGCTTTGAATGCCGAGCAGGTTTCTGGTGTTCGGGCGGAACGGGAGTTGCCATTAGTCTGGGCAGTTACGAAGGGCTCTTTTGTCAATAAACTGATTCTGGTTCCAGCCGCCTTGTTGAACAGCTATTTCGTCCCCTGGATGATCACAGCTTTACTCATGATCGGTGGCGCGTATCTGTGTTTTGAAGGGGTGGAAAAGCTGACACATAAGTTCTTTCGTCATGAAGAAGATGAAGCGCACCGAAAAGAACTAAAAGAGGCATTGGTCGAACCTGATATCGATCTGGCAGAAGTGGAAAAGGATAAGATCAAGGGTGCAATCCGCACGGATTTTGTGCTTTCGGCTGAAATTATTGTGATCGCTCTCGGAACAGTCAAAGATCAACCCTTCATGACACAGGCTGCGGTTGTGAGTTTGATCGCGATTGTGATGACGGTGGGCGTGTATGGGCTGGTAGCGGGAATCGTTAAACTGGATGATGGTGGTCTGGCTTTGATCCGGTCGACAGCAAAAAATGCATGGGGTCATTTCAAACGTAGTCTGGGCAGGGCAATTTTGTGGTTTGCTCCCGTTCTGATGAAGACACTTTCAGTGGTTGGAACGGCGGCCATGTTTTTGGTGGGCGGTGGTATTTTATTGCATGGTATTCCGGATTCTCATGCCATAGTACATCAGGCAGAGGAAATGGTTGAACATTTACCTGTGGTTGGGAGTTTCTTAAAATTCATCACTTCATCCGTGATCGGTGTTGTTATTGGAATTATTGTCGGTGCAATTGTCCTGGCGATGGTCAGTCTGGTTCAGAGAATCAAGGGTAAACCACAGGCACCGGCGTGATCAGTTCGATCTTTTCTGGTGTTATGTTCGCAGAGTAAGCTAAGGCTTCGACTCCGGTATTGGTCGCGTCACGAAGTTGCTGTCCATATTCCGGATCAATCTGATCGGCTGGTCGAAATTCCTGAATGTCATTGCGCTGAATACAATAGAAAATCACCGCCCGTTTTCCTTGCGTAACGATGCCCTGAAGTTCGCGTAAATGTTTGCTTCCACGTTTAGTCACAGCATCGGGGAAATAAGCAACCTCCCCTTCAACAAGTGTGACGTTTTTCACTTCCACATAACAGTCAGGTTTGTTGTCGCCTTCCAATAGAAGATCAATACGACTATTTTCAACACCATATTTGATCTCACGTTTGATCTGATCATAGCCTTGCAAGTCAGGCACAATGCCATTTTCGATGGCCTCGGCTACCAGTGAATTGCTAAGGTGTGTATTAATACCAACCAGGACACCCGGTTTGGCTTCAACCATTTCCC
>JALSSM010000153.1 GCA_026984275.1 Gammaproteobacteria bacterium | reverse complement strand
ATAACCGGGATCAATCTTCACCGCCGTATGTGCACGGGAAGTTGTTGCGCCTCCGATCATGAGTGGTAATGCGAAATCCTGCCGCTGCATTTCTTTGGCCACATGCACCATTTCGTCCAGTGAAGGCGTGATCAGTCCACTTAAACCAATAATATCCGCATTGAGTTCTTTGGCTTTTTCAAGAATAGTTTGTGTTGGCACCATCACGCCAAGATCGATCACTTCAAAGTTATTGCATTGCAGGACAACACCGACAATATTTTTGCCAATATCATGCACGTCACCTTTAACCGTCGCCATGATAATCTTGCCGTTATTTTGAATGTCCCCATCCTGTTTTTCAGCTTCGATGTAAGGTAAAAGATAAGCAACGGCTTTTTTCATCACACGTGCACTCTTGACGACTTGTGGCAGGAACATTTTCCCCGCTCCAAACAGATCACCGACGACATTCATACCATTCATCAGTGGCCCTTCAATGACATGTAAGGGTTTCTCTGCTTCCAGTCGTGCTTCTTCGGTATCTTCTTCTATAAATTCAGCAATGCCTTTCACCAGTGCATGCGTTATTCGCTCCTGTACGGAACCTTTGCGCCATTCCAGATCAACTTTCTTTTCCTTTGTTGCGCCGGCTTTGACAGTTTCTGCAAATTCAACCAGACGATCGGTGGCGTCATCACGACGATTGAGAAGAACATCTTCAACATAGACCAGCAGATCTTTTGGAATTTCATCATAAATACCAAGCTGACCAGCATTGACGATCGCCATATCCAGACCAGCTTGAATGGCATGGTAAAGAAAGGCCGAATGCATCGCTTCACGTACCGGATTATTGCCGCGGAATGAGAAGGAAACATTACTCAGACCACCACTGACAAGTGCGTGGGGGAGGTGTTCCTTGATCAGGCGTGTCGCTTCGAAAAAAGACACAGCATAGTTGTTGTGTTCTTCCATGCCGGTCGCAACCGTCAGGACATTCGGATCAAAGATGATATCTTCCGGTGGGAAATCGAGCTGATCAACGAGAATATCGTAAGAGCGTTTACACAGATCAAAACGGCGTTCGGTTGTATCGGCCTGCCCCTGTTCATCAAAGGCCATCACAACAACGGCAGCCCCATAACGTCGCACCAGTTTTGCTCGTTCGATAAACTTTTCTTCACCTTCTTTGAGGCTAATGGAATTGACGATGCATTTTCCCTGCACGCAACGCAGACCGGATTCTATGACTGACCATTTGGAAGAATCAATCATGATTGGCACGCGACTGATATCAGGTTCAGATGCAATCAGATTGAGAAAATCCTGCATCAGTTGTTCCGAATCGAGCATGCCTTCATCCATACAGACATCGATGATCTGTGCACCATTTTCAACCTGTTGTCTGGCAACTTCCAGTGCTGCATCAAGATTTTCTTCTTCTTTGATCAAACGCAGGAACAGGGGAGAACCCGCCACATTAGTACGTTCGCCGACATTGACAAAATTCACATCAGGCGTGATGTTGAAGGGTTCAAGACCACTAAGCCGCTGATAGACAGGAATGTCAGGAATGGTTCTTGGGGCAATATTTTTGACGGCCTCGGCCATAGCTTTGATATGCGCTGGAGTCGTACCACAGCATCCCCCAACGATATTCAATAGACCAGATTCTGCCCATTCACGAATATGCACAGCCATGTCAGCGGCATCCAGATCATATTCACCAAATTCATTTGGTAGTCCGGCATTAGGATGTGCACTGACCCGGGTTTCGGAAATAGTGGAGAGCTCCTCCACATATTGACGTAGATCTTCAGGACCGAGTGCACAGTTGAGCCCAATGGAGATCGGTTTAGCATGACGTAGTGAGTTGTAGAAAGCTTCGGTTGTCTGGCCTGTCAGCGTTCGCCCAGAGGCATCGGTAATCGTGCCTGAGATCATAATTGGCAAGGTGAGATTGTGATCAGCAAAATACTGATCAATAGCAAACAGGGCGGCTTTGGCATTTAAAGTATCGAAAATGGTTTCCACCAGTAATAGATCAACACCACCTTCAACCAGACCTTTTATAGATTCAGAATAAGACTTGACCAGCTCCATGTAGGTTACGTTTCTGAAGCCTGGGTTATTCACATCTGGCGAGATTGAGCAGGTTCGACTGGTGGGCCCGATCACACCGGCCACAAAACGAGGTTTTGAAGGTTCTTTTTCAGTGAATTGATCAGCAACTTCACGGGCCAGGGTGGCACCCGCTTTACTCATTTCGTAAGCCAGTTCTTCCTGTTGATAATCAGCCATGCCAATTGAGGTTGAGCTGAACGTATTCGTTTCAACGATATCCGCTCCAGCTTCAAAGTAGGCACCGTGTATCGCTTTGATAATATCCGGTCGTGTCAGTGAGAGCAGATCATTATTGCCCTTCAAATCGACCGGATGATCAGCAAAACGATCGCCACGATAATCGGGTTCTTCAAGTTTATAAGACTGGATCATCGTACCCATTGCACCATCGAGGATCAAAATCCGATCTTGCAGGGCTTTTTCGAGTTGATTAAAGCGTTGTTCGCGGGATAATTTCTGGTTCACGTCAGTATCTGTTCAGATAAAACGGCTAATTTTACCTTGATTGTCTCTCAATGGCTAAAGAAACAGGCTGTTTGATTCAAATCAAAAAATATCAAGTTTTGTCATATGAATTAGTATTTCCTAATATTTATTGTAAAATTATACTTGTAATAATAATTAGCTAATACTAATATTAGGAAAACTGAATATGAAAATCAGCGAAATGGAAGAAAATGCACAAGAGGCTTCGAAGTTATTGAAGTCACTTGCGAACCCAAACAGATTGATGGTTTTATGCCATTTGAGCAAGGATGAATGTTCGGTGGGTGAGCTGGAAAAACTGGTTGGATTGAGTCAGTCTGCATTGTCTCAACATCTGGCCAGATTACGTGAAGAAGGGATTGTAGAGTGTAGAAGGGAAGCTCAGAGTATGTTTTATTCAGTAAAAGATGAGAAAACAAGACAATTGTTAGACTCATTGTACGAACTTTATTGTAACGCCTGAATCAGAGACGCTTGTGTCCCTGTATTCAGCCAGAGAGGATACTTATGAATATTGACAGACTTGTTTTTGCCTTTGCCGGGGCTTTTATTTTGATCAGTCTTGCACTATCGCAACTCCATTCTGAGAACTGGTTATGGTTCACAGCCTTTGTCGGTGCAAATATGCTACAGGCCGCATTTACAGGATTTTGCCCATTAGCCAAAATTCTTGCTGCTATGGGTAAAGAGTCCGGATGTGCATTCCAGAAGTAGATTACAGGTGGCTGAAATGAGAGTGATTGCCTTATACCTGTTTTTGCTCGGTTTTTCAGTGCCAGTATTGGCTGACCAGCTTTCAACATACGATCAGGAAGCCGAAAAAGTCACGGATGAACTGTTAAAAGAACTGGGATCGGCTCTTAAACAACAAATGAAAGAAGGTGGTCCGGAAG
>JALSSM010000152.1 GCA_026984275.1 Gammaproteobacteria bacterium | reverse complement strand
CAAGAGACTGCAATAATACATAAGGATCGGTTAAGGGCAGAACGTCCAATGTTAAACTGGAGGTCAGATTACCTTTGACAATCCACAGATCAAACCATGGACCCAACAGGAATAAAAACAGGATCCCAAATTGACTGAGACGTCTGAGCAACAACCACTTGTGTGCTTTCAGCCAGCCCTGTTTTTCTTCTGCTTCCGCACCGGCAATCCTTTGTAGCTTCACCATCAAGGTTTCTCCTTGCTGTTTAATGTATCCAGAGGGTTCTCTCTAAAAGGTGGCGTATGATTGATCTCTTTCTGGTCAATTAGACCTTTGCCGTAATAGTCGTATTCTTTGCCTTCTGGTAAGTTAAATTCATGTTTGCTATCCGGAGCAACTAATGCCTCGCCAGCCTGCTTTTTTCATCCCAGCCAAGTCGATATTGGCTCTGCATTTTTCCTTTAGCAATCTTCATCGGCAAAACTTTTATCGCCGCCTCTTCCAGAATGCATGCATGTTCACATTTTCCACATCCGGTACAGGCATCTGAATGAACAACCGGGATAAACATTGCGTGTTTCTGACTGCGTGTGTTGTGATGTGTCTCCAGTGTAATCGCCTCACCACGAACCGGACAGACATTGAAACAGACTTCACAACGCAAGCCCTGAAAAGCAATACATGATTCCTGATCAACTATATGGGCAAGTCCCATCCGGGCATCATCGATATCGGTCAGATCATGATCCAGTGCTCCAGTGGGGCAAGCAGCAACACAGGGTATGTCTTCACACATCTCGCAGGGAGCTTCGCGGGCCGTAAAGTAAGGCGTGCCCGTTGCCACATCTTCTTCTGGCCGGGCCAGGTCAAGTGTCGGATAGGGACAATCCTGTACACACAATCCACAACGAATACAGGCAGCCATAAAGTCCTCTTCCGGCAATGCTCCCGGTGGACGAAATGCGGTTGCTGGTAGCGAATAACTATGACGAGCAAAACTGACCAGCCCCATTGATACAATCGCTGTGGCGCTGGCGGCACGAGCCGAGTCGACTAAAAACTTACGTCTCGTAAATCCTCGTTTTATTGTACCTTTACTCATCCTCTGATCTCTTCAAACCAACTTGTGATCAGGCTTTAAGAATCTTGACTGCACATTTCTTATAGTCAGTTTGCTTGGATAATGGATCAGTCGCATCCAGTGTCACCTTATTGATCAGACGACTGGCATCAAACCAGGGGACAAAGACCAACCCTTTCGGGGGACGATTGCGGCCGCGTGTTTCAACCATCGCCTTAATCTCACCCCGACGAGACTGGACAGTTGCGGTTAATCCACGTCTTAAACCTCTTTCTTTTGCATCATCAGGATGCATGAAAACAACCGCATCAGGAACAGCACGATAAAGTTCGGGAACACGCCGAGTCATTGATCCAGAATGCCAGTGCTCAAGCACCCGCCCGGTACTCAACCACATATCAAATTCTTCATCCGGACTCTCAGCAGGTGGTTCATAAGGAGCGGTGATAATATTGGCTCGTCCGTCTTTATTGCCATAAAATTTAATGCCTTCACCTTTCGCTACATAGGGATCATAGCCTTCACGATAGCGCCACAAAGTCTCTTTGCCATCAATAACCGGCCAGCGCAAACCCCGCGCCTGATGGTAACGATCAAATTCAGCTTGTTCGTGTCCCTTTTTGGAACCTTCATGTTGAAAACGACGGTATTCTTCAAACAAACCTTTTTGGATATAAAAACCAAAATCTTCCATTTCGTGATTTTTATATTCATTACCACGACTATCTGTTACCTGCTCGGCAGGGAACTGATCAACTTGACCATTAGCATAAAGGACGTCGTAGAGAGTTTTTCCAAGGAAATCCGGTTGCTTTGCCAACAGTTCTTCTGGCCAGACATCTTCCATCTTGAAGCGTTTTGAAAACTCGACTATTTGCCAGAGATCGGATTTAGCCTCACCCGGCGCTCTGACCTGCTCACGCCAGAACTGAGTTCGTCGTTCTGCATTCCCATAAGCACCCTCCTTCTCGGTCCACATCGCTGTGGGTAAAACCAGATCAGCGGCCTGAGCAGAGACAGTAGGGTACGGATCAGACACCACCACAAAATTATCCGGATTTCGCCAGCCAGGATAGGTCTCTTCATTCATGTTCGCTGCAGCCTGCATATTGTTATTACACATCACCCAGTAACAATTGAGCTTACCGTCTTTCATCATCCGGTTTTGCAGAACAGCGTGATAACCGACTTTGCCCGGAACGGTGCCTTCAGGTAGCTTCCAGATCATTTCAGCAAATTTGCGATGCTCTTTTTTCTTGACTACATAATCAGCGGGCAATCGATGAGAGAATGTCCCTACTTCACGTGCCGTACCACAGGCGGAAGGTTGACCGGTGAGAGAAAATGGACCATTTCCCGGTTCGGAGATTTTGCCCATCAGTAAATGGACGTTATAGATCAGGCCATTCACCCACACACCACGGGTATGTTGGTTAAAACCCATTGTCCAGTAAGATGAGATCTTTTTATCCGGATCAGCATACAGTTTGGCCAGACGTTCCAGCTTTTCTTCTGGAACAGCGGAAAGTTCAGAAGTCATTTTCAAGGTATAAGGTTTGACTGACTCCGCATATTCCTCAAAACTGATCTCTGACAGCTTTCCCTTATTCGCATTTTTGGCTTTGACCTGAAGTGGATGTTCAGGACGTAGACCATAGCCAATATCGGTCGGTGTTTTCTTAAAATTCACATGCTGATCAATAAAGTCCTTGTTATAGGCCCCATTTTCTATGATGTAGTTCGCAATATAGTTAAGAATCGCCAGATCCGTTTGCGGTGTAAAAACCATGCCATTGTCAGCCAGTTCAAAACAACGGTGTTTGAAAGTCGACAACACATGGACTTCACAACCTTCTTTCGTCAGACGGGTATCAGTTAGACGTGACCATAAAATTGGGTGCATTTCCGCCATGTTAGAACCCCAGAGAACGAATGCATCGGCATGTTCCAGATCGTCGTAACATCCCATCGGTTCGTCAGCTCCGAAGGCACGAATAAACCCACCGACGGCTGATGCCATACAATGTCGTGCATTAGGATCAATGTTGTTAGAACGGAATCCGGCCTTATAGAGTTTGGATGCTGCATATCCTTCCCAGACGGTCCATTGACCTGATCCAAACATACCAACACTGGAAGTAATTTCATCGATCGACTTGTCCTTATTAGCGACCATGTCTTTTTTCATGGACTCCTTCCATTTCTCCGCCATGATGTCGAAGGCTTCATCCCAGGAAATGGGTTCGAAATCACCTTCCTTATCAAACTTGCCATTTTTCTTACGCAACAAAGGTGTTGTCAAACGATCTTTGCCATACATGATCTTGCTGAGGAAATATCCCTTGATACAGTTTAAGCCTCGATTAACCGGCGCATCAGGATCACCCTGTGTTGCAACAACCCGCCCATCTTTGACACCAACCAGCACCGAACAACCGGTTCCACAAAAAC
>JALSSM010000151.1 GCA_026984275.1 Gammaproteobacteria bacterium | reverse complement strand
ATTTAATCTGATGGGTTCTGTTGGTTCAGATTATCATGGCCATTCTCAATACAGTAACAAACCCGGTATGATTTCTCCTTTGGCCAGCTCCATCACACCTGTCTGGTCTTTATTGCCTGTTTAAAGATCTAATCTGAATGCTTTATCTGGCATTATTTCTCTGTGGTGGCATTGCCTGGTTTATCAGCACGATTGCTGCTGGCGGCGCTGCGACATTACTCATTCCTGTTATCGGTTTTTTATTAGGAGCACAATATGTCGCCCCTATCATTTCGTTTGCTTCTCTAATCAGCAACCCAACACGTGCGTGGTTATTTCGTGATCATATTGACTGGAAAGTCATTGCATTTTTGATGCCCGGAAGCCTGATCGGTGCGTTTCTTGGCGCCTGGTCATTCAGTTTTCTCGATCCCAAATGGGTACAAATCGTTATCGCATTATTTTTGCTGAGTTATGTCTTCCAATATAAGTTTGGTATTTCCACAATAAAGTTTGTCGTTAAAAGGTACTGGTTTTTTCCTTTAGGAACGATCATCGCATTTCTATCCGGACTCATCGGTGCAACGGGTCCCATTTTGAACCCTTTCCTGTTGAATTATGGTCTGAAAAAGGAACAGCTTGTCGGGACAAAATCTATCAACTCATTATTAATGCAACTAACTAAATTAACGACTTACACCATCTTTGGTGTTTTAACTTTTCAGATCGCCATCTACGGAATTGTCCTGGGTATCGGCGCCGTTACAGGCGTGATTTACGCCAGGCATCATTTGTTCAGGATTGATCATGAACGCTTTCGTTTTTATACCATCTTGATGATGTTTATTGCTGGCGTATTAATGTTACTTAAAATACTCAAATAAAATAATTACAGGCTTTTTCTACGAGCAATTATGACACCATCTCTAACCGGGTTAATAAAAACATCAAAATCAGGATCGTTAAAGATCATTTGATTATGTTCTTTAATCGCTTCTGTCCAGCCAGGAACGATATCAGTAAACTTTTCTACTGCGACTCGCCCATGCCATAAAACATTGTCCGCAATATAAAGTCCACCGGGACGAATTCTTTCCCTGGCCAGTTGCCAGATCTCTGGATAGTCACCTTTATCAACATCGTTATAACAAATATCAAACAGCCCTTCAGTTTGATTAAATATTTGCTGGGCAAACCCTTCCTGAAAATCAACTCGTGTCCAGAGATCAGCCGACTCAAGATATTGTTCTGCTTTATTGATATTTTCAGGATCACTGTCGCTACAGATGACTTTTCCATCCTGCCCCACCGCTTTAGCAAACCAGTAGGCAGAATATCCATAGCCACTGCCGAATTCAAAAATACGACGTGCATTGATTGTCTTTGCCATTGTCTCCAGAAACATACCAACAAGTCTGCCAACAATTGGAAAATTATTTTCTCTGGCAAGTTGTTCCATTTGATCCAGTACCGGGTGATCAGATGACCCCGATAAACTCAGCATATATTGTTCGATAGCCGGATCGACTGGATTCAGGAATGTAGGATTCTTTTGTGTGGGTGATTTTATGTCTGTCATCGTTGGCTCCCGTGTTTTCAATGAACACCTGATTTAAGTGATACTATTATTCGTTATTAGTTCATATAAAATGATCATAATTCGTCAGACCTGATTATTATGCATTTTATTTTCCTCTTTCTGTTAATTTTCCTGCTGCTGTTTGGCCCACAGTATTGGGCACGTTATACCTTTAAAAAACATGCCACGCCATTAGCACGACTCCAGGGTACGGGTGGAGAACTGGCACGACATCTTCTTGATCGCTTTAAGATGGAGAATGTTGGTGTTGAAAAGACCCAACCGGGGGGTGATCATTACGATCCTGAATCAAGGATGGTTCGTTTGAGTCCGGATAATTATGATCAGAAATCTTTAACCGCTATTGCGGTCGCAGCTCATGAAGTGGGCCATGCAATACAGCATCATATTAAAGACTCGAAATTTGCATTACGTACCCAACTGGTCATTGCTGCACAACTGGCTCAACGACTTGGTGCAGGTGTACTGCTTATACTTCCGGTTGTTATGTTGATCACCCGTGCTCCTTCTTCAGGTTTATTTATGGTAATTATTGGGCTATTGAGTATGGGAAGCGCTGCACTGGTTCACCTGATTACACTACCCGTTGAACTGGATGCCAGTTTTGGCAAGGCGATGCCGATCCTGAAAGAAGGTTACATTAGTAAAGAAGATGAAACAGCTGTAAACAGTGTCTTAAAAGCTGCGGCATGGACCTATGTGGCAGCTTCATTAGCCAGCCTGCTTAATATCGGACGCTGGATTGTTTTACTCAGACGATAAATAATCACGTTACCTCAAAAATAGAGATATTGATAGACATCTGGATTATTTTCTCCATCAGTTATCAACGTTCTTTCAGCTTTAATAAAACAGGTAAAACAAATGTCGAAGTCTACAGAACCATATTGGAGCCCCCTTCTTGCAGAGAACAAAGGCCGACAGATAGCGATTGAAGGAAAGTGATTGATGAAAACATACCCGCTCGGTGACTTCTCCCCTGAAGCATTTCTTCAGGAATACTGGCAAAAAAAACCATTATTGATTCATCAGGCTTTTCCTGATCATGATCCACTGATTCCTGCAAATGAGCTCGCTGGTCTGGCTTGCGAGGAAGGTGTTGAATCACGACTGATCATTCAGCAGAAACAAACTGATCTCTGGGAGTTGCAACATGGTCCTTTTACTGAAGAGACTTTTTCCCGGCTGCCTGAATCCCATTGGACTCTGCTGGTACAGGCTGTTGACCACTGGCTGCCTGAAGCGGCCCGATTCATACAGCAATTTGATTTCATCCCAAACTGGCGTGTGGATGACCTGATGATCAGCTATGCCAGTCATGGGGGTGGAGTTGGCCCTCATTATGATAATTACGATGTTTTTTTGATCCAGGCTGCGGGGAAACGGCAATGGGAAATTGGTGGAAAGTATGATCAACATTCACCGTGCCGACCCGACACGCCTGTTTTGATTCTTGACCAATGGCAGCATAAAGAAAGCTGTCTACTGGAACCCGGTGATATGCTCTACCTGCCACCGCAGACAGGACATAATGGGGTTGCTGTCGGCGATCAATGTATGACGTATTCTGTTGGGTTTCGTGCGCCCTCGCATAGTGAATTGTTATCGAGTTTCAGCGATGCAATGATCGATCGACTGGGAAATGAAGATCGTTATTCTGATCAAAATCTTAAAATACAAAATAATCCCGGAGAAATTTCCCGGCAGGCATTAGAAGAAATTCAGGAAATTTTTCGTCAGTATTATCAGGATCAGGAACTGGTTTCTGACTGGTTTGGTCGTTTTGTCACAGAATCGAAATATGCATCAGATGGGACAACATCAGGAACACGCTGTACGGTAGATGACCTGATCAAGCATCACTCAAAGGGTGGAATCATCATTCGTAATGAAGGTTCTCGATTCGCTTTTATTCATCAAAAAGATAAATTTACCTTGTTTGTC
>JALSSM010000150.1 GCA_026984275.1 Gammaproteobacteria bacterium | reverse complement strand
CTTCGATACCCTGAATGAGTATGGCTGTTTTATCGGTTCTGCGGCAGTCATGGTGTTCTCGGATCAGGATAGTGCAAAAGAACTGGCGCTGAATGCGATGAAGTTTTTTGAAGACGAATCCTGCGGGCAATGTACGCCTTGTCGAGTCGGCACAGCCAAAGCTGTTGATCTCATGAAAGAAGAAGACTGGAATACTGATCTTCTGGAAGAGCTGGCAGGCGTCATGGTTGATGCATCAATCTGTGGTCTTGGTCAGGCAGCACCGAATCCGCTGCGTTGTGCAGTAAAGTATTTCCCTGAAGAATTCAAAAGAGGATAAAGACGTGGCAGCGAATCCTGAAGATCTGAATATCAAAAAAATTGCTTTTGACCTGAATGGTAAAAGTGTCGAGGCCTACGAAGGAGAAACTATCCTGCAGGCAGCCAAACGGGAAGGCGTCGAGATCCCACATCTTTGTTATAAAGAAGGTATGCGGGCTGACGGTAACTGTCGCGCCTGTGTGGTGGAAGTTGATGGAGAGCGTGTCCTTGCACCATCCTGCTGTCGCTATCCTTCAGAGGGAATGAAAGTTAATTCTGAAAGTGAAAGAGCGAAAAAATCGCAGAAAATGGTTGTGGAATTGCTGCTTGCAGATATGCCTGAACAGGATGAGTCACCATACAATAAGCATTCAGAACTCGATCAATGGGCAAAAAAACTGAATGTCAGCAACCCGCGTTTTGATCAGCGTGATCAACCTGCTTGCGATATTTCTCATCCGGCTATCGCGGTTAATCTTGATGCCTGCATCCAATGTAATCGTTGTGTTCGCGCCTGCCGCGAAGTCGAAGGTAATGATGTCATTGGGTACGCCCACCGTGGATCACATTCCAAAATTGTCTTTGATCTGGATGATCCCATGGGCGAGAGTACCTGTGTTGCCTGTGGTGAATGTGTACAAGCCTGCCCTACCGGTGCTCTTATGCCGGCCAATGAAGTCGGCCTGATCGAAGCCGATAAGACTGTCAATTCCACATGTCCTTATTGTGGCGTTGGCTGCCTGATCAAATATCACGTCAAGGATAATGAGATTTTATTCACAGAAGGTCGAGAAGAAGGCCCCGCGAACAAAGGACGCCTTTGCGTTAAAGGTCGTTACGGGTTTGATTATATTCATAATCCTCTACGGCTGACCAAACCGCTGATCAGACGAGAAGGTGTCGAGAAGACAACAGAATTACTTGATCCGGCTGATCTGGATAAAGTATTCCGTGAAGCTACCTGGGAAGAAGCACTTGATTTTGCTGCCGGAGGTCTGAACAAGATCCGCGATGAGCATGGATCTAAAGCTCTGGCCGGTTTGGGTTCTGCTAAAGGCAGCAATGAAGAAGCCTATCTATTCCAGAAACTGATTCGTACCGGATTTGGCAGCAACAATGTTGATCACTGTACTCGTCTCTGCCATGCGTCATCTGTCGCCGCGTTACTTGAATGTCTCGGATCGGGGGCAGTTTCCAACCCGGTTGAAGATGTGGCTCTGGCCGAGGTTGTCATCCTGATCGGTGCAAATCCAACCATCAATCACCCCGTTGGCGCATCTTTTATCAAGAATGCGACGAAAAATGGCACCAAACTGATCGTTATGGATCCTCGGAAAAATGCGATTGCGCCTTATGCCAGTCATTATCTGCAATTCAGACCGGACACTGATGTTGCCCTGTTGAATGCCATCATGCATACCATTCTGGATGAAGGACTACAAAACGATACCTATATCGAAAGATACACTGAAGGTTTCGATAAAATGAAGAAACATCTGCAACATTATCCCGCTGAAAAAGTAGCTCCTATCGTCGGTATTGATGCAGAAACGATCAAAGAAGTAGCACGTTTATACGCAACATCCAAAGGATCAATGATCCTCTGGGGTATGGGTATCTCCCAACATATACATGGAACAGATAATTCTCGCTGCCTGATCTCATTAGCACTAATGACAGGGCAGATTGGACGACCAGGCTCAGGCCTGCATCCATTACGTGGACAAAATAATGTTCAGGGTGCTTCTGATGTCGGCTTAATCCCAATGGTTTATCCTGATTACCAGCCGGTCACAAACCCGGTTATAAGTGCAAAATTTGAGAAACTGTGGGGAACAGAACTCGATCACGAAAATGGTCTTACCACCGTCGAAATGGTACATGCTGCCTATGATGGTAAAGTCAAAGGCATGTATATCGAAGGTGAAAACCCGGCCATGTCAGACCCTAATCAGAACCATGCTCGTGCCGCTTTCACAAAACTGGATCATATGGTGGTTCAGGATATATTCCTGACAGAAACGGCCGGTTTTGCAGATGTCATTCTGCCAGCCTCGGCATTTTATGAAAAAACTGGCACCTTCTCGAACACTGATCGTCGAGTGCAAATGGGGCGGCAGGTTGTTGATCCGCCGGGTGAAGCTCGTCTGGATCTGGAAATTATCCAGGATATCGCCAACCGTATGGGACTAAACTGGAATTACTCCGGACCGAAAGATGTTTTCAACGAAATGCGTCTATGTATGGAAAGTATTGCTGGCATGACCTGGGAGCGGCTTGAAGAAGTTGATTCACTTACCTACCCTCTGGAACATGAAGGGGATCCTGGAACGCCTGTTATCTTCACTGATGGGTTCCCAACGAAATCTGGAAAGGGCCTATTTGTCCCAGCTACTTATACTCAGGCTGATGAATTACCAGACGATGAATTCCCATTGATCTTCATTACAGGCAGACAACTTGAACACTGGCATACGGGCAGTATGACCCGTCATGCCAGTAAACTGGATGCCATCGAACCTGATCCAGTTATCAATATTCATCCGGAAGATCTGAAAAACTTGGGTTGTGAAGCAGGTGAACTTGTCACCATAGAATCAAGACGTGGGATTATCACAGCATTCGCCCGATCCGATATTGGTATTCAAAAAGGTACCATATTCATGGCTTTCTGTTATAACGAAGCCAGTGCTAACTTGCTTACAACTGATGCGCTGGATCCCTTTGGCAAGATCCCCGAATTTAAATTTTGTGCTGCTCGTGTAAGCCCGGGTGGTGAACTTGCAAAACGGGTGAGTTAGATCCAGACAAGCAGACTGGTCAATAAACCAGTCTGCTTTCTATGTATAGTGCATTGTAAAGGAAGTGCTGAGTCATCAGTGTTCCCTTAAAATCTCCGCATAAGTTTCTTTCATTGCAGTTTCCATCATTTGTCTGATCACGACGTAACGATCCAGATCTTTGAACACCTGTATTTTCGCAGCCTCATCTACCTGCCCTTTCTCATCCGCTTCATCAACCATATCAACTAACAGCTCTATTTCTGCCATTGCAAGGATGAGCTTCTCTACTGCTTTCCCCTGTCCATATTTCAGAATATAGGCTCGAGCACTACGCTCACAAAAGAAACGTTTTATCTCACCACCCCAATGAGTACCACAACTTGAGAGGTAGTCTCTGAACTCATCCAGTTCCTTTTCCTGCATTAGCAGAATTTGTTGCCTGGCC
>JALSSM010000149.1 GCA_026984275.1 Gammaproteobacteria bacterium | reverse complement strand
GTTCAAGATATTCATCCATTACATCAACCGCTGATAATGTTGTCAGTCCCCGGTAACGACCAACACCGTGATCTTCATGAATGACGGGGGCGCCAATGGTTAATTCGGTCAGGTTCCTGACAACAGCTTCTGGATCACGTCCGGAACGCCGACGGCGACGTCTTTGGGAAACCCGTTCACCAAACATTTGTGTTTCACTGATGACGGCAATTTTCGGGCAATCGATTTGCATTCCTTGTTCCAGTGAAGCAACGGTGATGCCCAGTGTTACATCAGCCTGGATAAAATCATTCCAGTTTTCGAAGACGACTGGACGCAGATCATGACGGCGGAAAGTATCCAGTAAGGTCTCACGCCGACCTGTGGAATCAGCAGCGATCAATACACGTCCATCAAAATTATTCAGAAATCGTTTTAATAATCCCAGTGGTTCTTCTGCACGCGGATCAACCGGGATCTTCATTGGCATGGTCGTTGAGAAATGAATGCGGCTACTTTTCCCAGCACCTTTGCTGGCAGGCTCATCATCGGTATCCATACCAGCAATCATCACCGAAGGAGTTTGCTTTATCGCCTCAAACACTTCATTAACACGTAAGGTAATTAACTCAGGAGAGAGGATTGGATGATTCACATCATGTTGCAATTGTTCATATCGTTCTGAGACCTCATTACAAAAATGTTCTGCCGCCTCTTCAACACGATCATCCAGCATAATCATGGTTCCAGTCGGTAGAAAATCGAACAGCGTACTGGTTTGATCAAAAAACAGAGGTAAATAATATTCTATGCCGGGTGCAGGCAGTCCATCACTGATATCTCGATAGACTGAACAATCACCAGCGACACCTTCAAAATGTTCTCGCCAGGCCTGGCGGAAATGTGTAATCCCCTCTTCAGTCAATGGAAACTCGTGCCCGGGGAGAATGTCGAGTCTGTCCAGTGGTTCGGTTGAACGTTGGGTTTCAGGATCAAAGTAACGCAAGGTATCCACTTCATCATCGAACAAGTCGATTCTGACTGGCGCCTCACTTCCCATCGGAAAGACATCCAGTAATGATCCTCGTATAGCAAAATCACCATGTTCGAGTACTTGTGAGGTATATCGGTAACCGCTTAGTTCCAGCTGTTTTCGAAAATCATCCAGATCAAGCGTTTCACCAACGGCAATCGAAAAACTGTTGGCCTTAACATATTCCTGGGGTGGCAGACGATGCATGAGTGATGATACTGAAGTCATCAAAACACCCCGTTCCATCGTCGGCAATTCTGCGAGTATAGACAAGCGGTCAGAAATAATATCGTGATAGGGCGAGAACTGATCGTAGGGCAAGGTTTCCCAGTCCGGAAAAACCTTTATCGGCAAGTTTTTATCTGTGCAAAAAAAATCAATTTCTGCAGCCAGTCTTTCTGCATGAAGCGTATCAGGCGTAATAATAAGAAGTGGTGCAGAAAGTGACTCCAGAGCATTTGCAATGGCCAGAGCCTTACTGGAACCATAGAGTCGTGTCCAGCGTAAACGATCTCCCTTAGCTTCAGGTAATTGTGGGTTAAAGGGAGTCAATAAAGCCTTTTCATTCATCATATTTGTTCGAAAACTAGCGGGACGGTATAGACTGTGAAATAGATTCCAGAGCTGCCGCAGGATCATCAGCCTGTGTTATTGGGCGTCCTATGACCAGAAAATCAGAGCCATTCCGGATGGCATCTTCAGGTGTCATAATCCGGGTTTGATCATTCTGCTGACTTCCAGCTGGTCTGACACCGGGAGTCACCAGCAAGAAATCACTTCCACAGGATTCTCTCAATATGGCTGTTTCTAATGGTGAGCATACGACGCCATCAAGGCCAGATGATTGAGCAAGTCTTGCCAGTCGATCAACGGCCTCTTCTGGTGTGCCTTGTATGCCGATTTCATGTAATTCAGTGGCAGAAAGACTGGTCAAAACAGTCACACCGATCAGAAGTGGTTTTTTCTCATATTGATCAATTGCTTCTCTGGCAGCCGCCATCATGTTACGGCCACCAGTGGCATGAACATTGACCATCCATACACCCAACTCAGCTGCGGCACTGCAAGCTCTGGCAACCGTATTTGGAATATCATGAAATTTCAGATCGAGAAACACATCAAATCCCATACCGACGAAACGTTCAACCATCTTTGGTCCAGCACTGGTAAACAATTCCTTGCCTATTTTGATTCGACATTTTTGTGGATCAAGTTGCAGGACAAAAGACAAGGCCGTTCCCATGTCATTAAAATCAAGCGCAATAATTATTTTTGAGTTGTTCACTAATTGTTTCCTGATAAATTTGTATGAATTGGTTTAACGGTATCCCATTTTCTACAAGCAGGACATTGCCAGTAGATTGACCGGGCACGATATCCACAGTGATGACATTGATAGGCGATTTTCGTTTCTACAAGTTTTTCTGTTAATCGTTTGAAGCATTCCAGTTTCTTTTTATATGTTTCATCATCTGAAAGCAGTGAGAGATCCACCAGACGATCAAGCATTCTGACTGAAGGCACTTCTTCTGCCTTATCGACAAGAAATCGAATAGTGTTATCAATTCCCTCATTCGTCTCAATAAACTCGGACAGCTCAATAATTTGGTTCACCCCCGCCTGCGAGGTGGGTAATTTATGCAAATACGTCAGAAATTTTTCATCTTTTCCCATCTCTCGATAGCAAATTTTCATCGGGTTTAGAACTTCACTGACGAACTCAGGAGCCTGTTTACTGATACGTTTAAAAGCTTTTACTGCTAACTTGAAATTCCCTTCTTCCATTTCAAGACGACCTTCGACCATGCTGGCATGAGCTGAGTCGGGATCTTCTTTTAATGCTTGTTTAATGAGATCTCTTGCAGATTTATAATCTTTTTTCTCAAGTTTTTCCTCAGCTTTCGTGGCGTAATAATGCGCAATCCGCTTATTCAGTATTCTCGAAGAATCCTGTTGCCAGATCCTGCCGCATTCTATCGCTCGATCCCAGTCTTTTTCGTCTTCATAAATCTGAACGAGATAGCGAGCTGCTCTACCCTTATAGGATGTGGTCAGCAAGCCCTCAAACAATGTTTCAGCACGATCAAGCAAACCTGAACGTAGATAATCGACACCAAGTTCAACCAGCGCTTGTGATCGTTGCTCACTGCTTAACGTCGGTCTGGCGATAAGGTTTTGGTGGATCCTGATGGCCCGATCAACCTCGCCACGTCGCCGGAATAAATTACCCAGTGCGAGATGAACTTCTACTGTTTCACTGTCAACTTCAAGTAATTTAAGAAAAACCTCAATCGCCTTATCTGGCTGTTCGTTAATGATATAACGCAATCCCTTGTAGTATTCAGGGGCGACATTATCAATGTAGGAATTTGAGGAAGCGTTATACTTTTTTCGCGCGGCTAACCAGCCACTGGCAGCAGCGACTGGCAGCAATAAAAACAGGAGACCAGTGACAAAATCAGTCGGCATCCTTTAAAGGGATGGATCTTAAATTCGATACTTCCTGCTCTACTGTTTTAACTGTTTTTCTGAGTTTTGATCGTTCACGGCGCAGTGGCATGATGAT
>JALSSM010000148.1 GCA_026984275.1 Gammaproteobacteria bacterium | reverse complement strand
GGTTCGTATGGCTCCACATGTTGGAAGTTTTCTCGCCCGTTTATTCAATATCGTCAGTGAACATGATCAGCAAAAAGCTGAAATTCTGGCCGATGTAGAAAGTATCTTTGTCCTGAAAAAAGAAGTCGTTGCTTCGCTGGCAAAAAAATTCCGTGGTGTAGATATTTCTGAGTGGGATATTGCAGAGGTTAATAATAACCTTTCTCTGTTAACGAAACTGGCCTTCCCCCAGGCGATTGAAGAAGGTGATCAGGAACGAACAATTGGGCGTGTGGGGGCAGCACTGGCCAGGCTGTCGAATCATTTCAAACTGATTGCAAAAGGAAAAGAGAGTGATTTTCCCGGTGGCAGTGAAGCCAGCAAGAAGGAAGTAAGAAGGCTCCGGGAAGCCCTCTCTTCTGAACCTGCTTTTTCATCGATGACTGAACTGGACGATGATGCTGAGTTTGTCGATGCTCTGCTGGAAATTGTGCAACGCTGGTGTTTTGCTGCACAGAATGATGAAGGAATGCAACAGGAAGTCGCTGACTGGGTTCTGTTCAAGACACCTCACAGAACCGATTTTGATCACCTGGTCGCACATCTCACTATTGAAAAAGATGGCTATAACGTCTGGATGGGACCTGAAGAACGCCGCCGCCGTCGTGATGGGTTCGGCTTAACCGATCCACGTTTTAAAGAACGACAGGTTCAGTATGAAATTGATCATTGTATTTTTTGTCATGAACGCGATACGGACTCCTGTTCCAAAGGCATGCGAAATAAAAAAGAGGGTGAAGGACCTTTCAAGATCAATCCTCTGGGTGAAGTCGTTACAGGCTGTCCTCTGGAAGAAAAAATCTCCGAGATGCATCTGGTCAAACAGCAGGGCGATAACATTGGTGCACTGGCACTGATCATCATTGATAATCCAATGTGTCCGGGCACAGGCCACCGTATTTGTAATGATTGCATGCGTGGTTGTATCTACCAGAAAACAGAACCGGTCAATATTCCACAGATTGAAACCAGTGCGCTGACAGATGTATTGTTTATGCCCTGGGGATTTGAGATCTATAGCCTGTTAACGCGCTGGAATCCGCTCAATGTTAAACGTCCTCAGGCATTGCCATACAATGGAAAAAATGTCCTTGTTGTTGGGATGGGGCCTGCCGGTTATACCCTGGCGCATTATATGTTGAATGAAGGTTTTGGTGTGGTTGGGATTGATGGCCTCAAGATTGAACCACTGCCTGAGGAACTGACCGGAAGTCGCGATAAGCCACCAACGCCGATTCGGGATTTTAATGATATTTATGAGGATCTGGATAAGCGAGTCATGTTGGGTTTCGGTGGTGTCGCTGAATATGGGATCACCGTCCGATGGGATAAAAATTTCCTCAAGGTGATCTATCTGAATTTGCTACGTCGGCAATCTTTCCGTTGTTATGGTGGTGTACGATTTGGTGGTACATTGACGATTAACGATGCATGGGATCTGGGGTTTGATCACATTGCAATCGCCAGTGGTGCTGGTAAACCGACCGTCATTCCACTAAAAAATAATCTTATTCGCGGCATACGAAAAGCCTCAGATTTTCTGATGGCACTACAACTGACCGGTGCTGCAAAAGATTCATCATTGGCGAATTTGCAGGTGCGTTTGCCTGCGGGTGTGATCGGTGGTGGTCTGACCGGTATTGATACGGCGACTGAATTGATGGCCTATTATCCTGTTCAGGTTGAGAAAATCCTGCAACGTTATGAAACGCTGGTGAATGAATATGATGAAGAGACAGTCCGTGGTCGTTATGACGAAGAAGAACGGATCATCCTGGATGAGTTTCTTGAACATGGTAAAGCAATTCGTGCTGAACGGGAACGTGCTGAAGCGGCGGGAGAGATACCGGACTTTCAGCCGTTGATCAGACAATGGGGTGATGTGACCATGTTCTATCGTAAGGGTATGCCCGATTCTCCAGCCTATCGTCAGAATCATGAAGAGATCGCTGAGGCACTCGACGAAGGTATTGAGCTTGCTGAAGGTATGAGCCCGGTCGAAGCACACATGGATAAATTTGAGCACCTGAATGCGGTCACTTTTGACAAACTGGAGCAGGAAGATGGCAAGTGGGTAAACACCGGCAAGCAGCTTAAAGTACCTCTGAAAAGCCTGTTCATTGCTGCAGGAACGTCGCCGAATACTATCTATCAGGATGAGTTCCCGGACACCTTCGAAATGGACTGGAAATTCTATCAGCGCTATGAACCCGAGTGGGTGAAAAATGATCCGGATCTGATCGCTGTTGATGATGAAACCAGTCCCAAGATCGGTAAACCTGCACCATTTACCTCTTATCACAGGAGTGGTCGCTATATTACTTTTTACGGTGATAATCATCCTGTCTATGCCGGTAATGTGGTGAAAGCGATGGCCAGCGCAAAAGATGGTTATCCTTATGTGGTCAAACTCTTTGAAGAAGAGTTGTCGCAGTTAAATCCTGTTGATCAACCACAGCGCGATCTGTCTTTGAAAGATCTTCAGGACCGTCTGGATGAAGACTTCCTGGCAACGGTTGTTGAAGTTAACCGCCTGACACCAACGATCATTGAAGTCATTGTAAAAGCCCCTATGCAGGCACAGAAATTCATGCCTGGTCAATTCTATCGTGTACAGAATTTTGAAGCGCATGCACCGGTTATAGAAGACACGGTTCTGGCAACAGAAGGAATTGCATTAACAGGTGCCTGGGTTGATCAGGAAAAAGGCCTGATTTCATTGATCGCGCTTGAAATGGGTAGTTCTTCCCGGTTGTGCTCAACCTGGAAGCCCGGTGAGGAGGTGGTCGTGATGGGTGTTACCGGTGCTCCAACCGATATTCCAGTCGGTAAGACGGTTGTTCTTCTGGGTGGTGGTCTGGGCAATGCTGTGTTGTTCTCCATCGGTAAGGCATTGCGTGCAGCTGGTAATCACGTGATTTATTTTGCGGGATATAAACACCCTGATGATGTTTTCAAGGTTGGGGATATAGAAGCCGCATCGGATGTTATTGTCTGGTCAGTTGACAAGGCTGAAGGCGTAGAGCCTATCCCGACAACACGGCCGCAGGATAAGTCATTTGTCGGTAATATTATCGAAGCGATGATTGCCTATGCCAAAGGAGATCTGGGAGAAACCAAGCATCATCTGGACGACATGGATCATCTAGTTGTTATCGGATCAGATAAGATGATGGAAGCAGTGAAAGTGGCACGATCAGGTATCCTTGCTCCTTATATAAAGAAAAATCACGAAGCGATTGGTTCAATCAATTCGCCCATGCAATGTATGATGAAAGGTGTTTGCGCACAATGTATGTGTAAGCATATCGATCCAGAAAGTGGAGAAGAATATTTTGTTTACTCTTGTTATAACCAGGATCAGGAACTTGATCGGGTTGATTTTCCAAACCTGCATGCGCGGTTACGTCAGAATTCAGTACAGGAAAAATTATCGAATATGTGGCTGGATCATTTGCTGACAGAAAGACAATGACAGGCAGCACAAAAAGAAATGTTTCTTCTTTAATTATCTGCCTTTATACTTCGGATACTTACAGATAGAATTAATCAGCCAAAGCTGTTGG
>JALSSM010000147.1 GCA_026984275.1 Gammaproteobacteria bacterium | reverse complement strand
CTTGTAATCCTGACAATCGCTATATTGTCCATTATCCAGAAACTCGTGAAATCTGGTCTTTTGGTTCTGGTTATGGTGGTAATGCACTGCTCGGTAAAAAATGTTTTGCACTACGAATTGCCTCTACCATGGCGCGGGATGAAGGATGGATGGCAGAACATATGCTGATCCTTAAGCTGACTAATCCTGAAGGTGAAGTTAAATATGTAGCTGGTGCTTTCCCTAGTGCCTGTGGTAAAACCAATCTTGCCATGTTGACACCAACTATTCCTGGGTGGAAGGTTGAAACTATTGGTGATGACATCTGCTGGATGAAATTCGGCGAAGATGGTCAACTATACGCTATTAATCCGGAATCTGGTTTCTTTGGTGTTGCACCTGGTACGGGTATGGAAACAAACGCAAATGCCATGTTGTCGATGGAAGCCAACGCTATTTTTACTAACGTTGCCGAAACTGATGATGGTGATGTCTGGTGGGAAGAAATGACAGAAAAGGCACCAGCCCACCTAATCGACTGGAAAGGTAACGACTGGACACCTGATTCTGATGAACCTTCTTCACATCCAAATGCTCGCTTCACTGCCCGTGCTGGGCAATGCCCTGTCATCGCTGACGAATGGGAAGATCCAAAAGGTGTCCCCATCAGTGCCATCCTGTTCGGTGGTCGTCGTGCTTCTGTCGTGCCTTTAGTGACAGAATCTCTTGACTGGAACCACGGTACTTTCCTCGGAACCATCATTGCTTCAGAAATGACAGCAGCAGCTTTCGGTAATATTGGCCAGTTACGTCGTGATCCAATGGCCATGTTGCCATTCTGTGGTTACAACATGGCTGATTACTGGGGTCACTGGCTGAAAATGGGCGAGAAAGAAGGTGCCAAGATGCCTAAGATCTACTACGTTAACTGGTTCCGTAAAAATGAAGAAGGCAAATTTATGTGGCCTGGTTTCGGTGAAAATAGCCGGGTTCTGAAATGGGTCTTCGATCGTTGTAACGGTACTGCTGATGCAGTCGAAACAGCCATTGGTAACATGCCAACTCTGAATGGTATCGATTTCAATGGTCTGGATATGTCAGAAGAAGACATTGCTAATCTGTTAAAGGTGGATGTCGATGGTTGGCTGGCTGAACTGGATGGTATTGAAGAATACTATGCAACATTCGGTGATCATTTGCCTGAAGAATTGACTAACCAGATCAACAGTCTGCGCAGTCGTCTGGAAACGGCCAAGCAGAATGTTGCTTAAGGCGTCTTCAAGGTAGTTAGCCATTACCACAAAACCCGCTGTGCTCTTTGAGCCAGCGGGTTTTTTTATGAACTCATGCCTTTACCAGCTGAAATACTCAACCCCGAAGTTTTACTCTTGCTCGCAGGCGTTGCTGGCATTGCTGGATTTATAGACGCAATAGCCGGTGGCGGCGGCCTGTTAGTACTACCTGTATTATTATGGGCAGGATTGACTCCAGCCCAGGCTTTAGCCACTAACAAACTACAAGCAGTATTCGGATCCTTTTCTGCAACCATCCGGTTCGTCCGTCAGGGAACAATCAATCTACGCTCCATGATTCGTGCAATTCTTTTTTCTTTTACAGGAGCGGCTTGTGGAACCATCTCTGTGCAGCGTATTCACTCAGAGGCACTGGAAAAGTTAATCCCGATCCTGCTGATCAGTTTTGCACTGTACTTTCTCTTTTCACCTCGTGTAGGAGACAAAGATGCACACCCCAGGATCAGCCTGACTCTTTTCTCTTTTACGATCGCATTTGTGATTGGGTTCTATGATGGATTTTTTGGACCCGGCACAGGTTCATTCTTTGCCATGGCTTTTGTAATGCTACTGGGCTATAACCTGATCAAAGCCACCGCACATGCAAAATTACTCAATTTCGTCAGCAATTTTGCCGCTTTATTATTTTTCATCCTCGGTGGTCAAGTTCTCTGGAAAGTTGGACTTGTGATGGCGGTTGGTCAAGTCTTTGGTTCTTATCTTGGCGCACATATGGTTTTACGTCATGGCGCAATGCTCATCAAACCATTACTGGTGATCATCTCTCTGGCCATTACTTTAAAGTTGCTACTGTTTAATGGCTAAAAAGAACTACGACGTGATCATTATTGGTGGTGGTGCCTCAGGTTTAATGTGTGCCATCACGGCTGGCCAACGTGGTCGTCATGTTCTTGTGATCGAACGTTCAAAGAAACCGGGAAGAAAAATTCTGATGTCGGGTGGTGGACGTTGTAATTTTACCAACCTGAATATGGGGGCAGAATATTTTCTTTCTCAAAACCCACACTTTTGTAAGTCGGCACTAAGTCGATACACACAGTGGGACTTTATCTCACTGGTTGAGAAATATTCGATCCCATATCATCAAAGAGATCATGGAAGGTTATTCTGTGATCATTCAGCCAAAGATATTTTATCAATGCTTTTGCAGGAGTGTGATCAGGCCGGAGTAGAAATTCTACCGCTGTGTGAAGTATCACGAATTGAGTTCAATGATCGTTATCAAATAAGTACTACAAATGGACAGTTTTCTACCGAATCACTTGTGACCGCTACAGGTGGTTTATCCATTCCTCGTATGGGCAGCACAGGATTTGGTTATCAGATCGCTGATCAGTTTGGGTTATCTGTCGTTCCGAAAGCAGCAGGACTTGTTCCATTCACGTTTACTGATCCACTGTTAAGTATTTTTGCACGTTTATCTGGCATAGCGATAACCGCACGAGTCTCAACAGGCAATCAATCCTTTCTGGAAAACATTCTCTTCACCCACCGAGGTCTGAGTGGTCCAGCTATCTTACAAATATCCAACTACTGGAAACCGGGTGAGATCGTTTCGATTGATCTACTTCCTGATCAAAACTGTGAAACTTTACTGATCAATTCTAAACAAACCCATCCAAAATCATTATTGCGATCAATACTGAACCACCATCTTCCGAAAAGCCTGGTCAACGAACTGGAATCTATGTGGTGGAAAGAAACTTCAGGAAGAAAACTGGCCGATTTCCCTGATCAGTTTTTAATTGAGATAGCACAAAAAATAAATAACTGGGAATTAAAACCATCAGGTACAGAAGGCTACAAAACAGCCGAGGTAACCATAGGTGGAATAGACACAAATGAACTCTCCTCAAAAACAATGGAAAGCCGAAAACAACCAGGCCTCTACCTGATCGGTGAAGTTGTCGATGTCACTGGTCACCTGGGTGGTTACAATTTTCAGTGGGCATGGTCATCGGGATATATTGCAGGTCTGTCTGTTTAGTTAGAATAATTCACTTCCATACATTCAGTTTTTATTCACCTTCTCTCGTTAAGATAAATCTGCACGGTAATAAATTATCAAATATTTTTTTACCCAGAATAATATACATTCGAGGAGAACTGTATGAACAAGAAATTAGTATTGATAGCGAGTGCTCTTATGTTTGCTGGCACATCAACTTATGCTGCTCATGAACCACGTGACGAAAACGCAGGTGAAGCACCTGAATATGTCGTTGAATGTGATGAGGGGGCAACAAGCGCCAAGGCCTGTAAGGTTGACAAAGAGACTTATGTTGGCTGGAGGACTTTTGCGACCAACTGCCAAGTTTGTCATGGCGGTAGTGGTCTCGG
>JALSSM010000146.1 GCA_026984275.1 Gammaproteobacteria bacterium | reverse complement strand
GCTCGATCATCGAGACGCCGATCAAGGCAAATTTCCGTGAAGGCCTTGACGTGCTTCAGTACTTCATTTCAACGCATGGTGCTCGTAAAGGTCTTGCTGATACAGCATTGAAAACAGCAAATTCTGGTTATCTCACACGCCGTCTTGTCGATGTTGCGCAGGATCTTGTCGTGACAGAAGATGATTGTGGTACCGAAGATGGTATGGTCATGAGACCAATCATCGAAGGCGGTGATGTTGTTGAACCATTGCGAGAGAGGGTGCTTGGTCGTGTCGTTGCAGAAGATGTTTATAAACCTGGTGACGACAAAGTAATTGTAGAACGGGGAGTGCTATTGGATGAAGCATGGATTGATACGCTTGAAGAAAATAGTATTGACCAGGTCAAAGTAAGATCAACAATTACCTGTAAAACACATTATGGTGTTTGTAAAACCTGTTACGGTCGTGATCTGGCTCGAGGTAATAGGGTTAATGTCGGTGAGGCGGTTGGTGTTATGGCTGCACAATCTATTGGTGAGCCAGGTACTCAGTTAACCATGCGTACGTTCCATATCGGTGGGGCAGCATCTCGTGCCGTTGCTGTGAATAGTATTGAAGTAAAATCAAAAGGTACTATTAAGTTACATAATATAAAACTTCTGGAACGTGCTGATGGTAAATCGATCACCGTTTCCCGTTCAGGAGGCCTTGCTGTCATTGATGAATCAGGGCGAGAAAAAGAGCGTTATAAGGTTCCTTATGGTGCTGAACTTTCTATTAAAGATGGTGGTGATGTTGAGGCAGGGCAAGTAGTAGCGAATTGGGATCCTCATACACATCCGGTGATTACCGAAGTAAAAGGTGTGGTTGTTTTCAGTGATATTATTGAAGGAACAACAGCGGTTCGTGAAATTGATGAAATTACCGGAATGACCAGTCTGGTTATCACGGATCCAAAACAACGAGCAGCCAGTGCAAAAGACCTTAAACCGACCGTCAAGCTGGTCAATGCCAAGGGCAAAGATTTAATGATTCCTGGTACGGAAATCCCGGCACATTATCCTCTACCAGCAAATGCAGTCATCGTTGTTTCTGATAATGGTGAAGTCAATGTCGGTGACGTCATAGCACGATTGCCGCAAGAGTCTGCCAAGACACGTGATATTACCGGTGGTTTACCACGAGTTGCTGATCTATTTGAGGCGAGGAAGCCAAAAGAGCCAGCTATTCTGGCTGAAGCAACGGGCACCGTTAGCTTTGGTAAAGAAACAAAAGGTAAACAGCGGTTGGTGATCACAGACAAAGATGGTGATACGACTGAAACACTGATCCCGAAATGGCGTCATGTTAACGTGTTTGAAGGTGAACATGTTGAACGTGGTGAAGTGATTGTTGATGGTGCCTCTGATGCACATGACATTTTACGGCTCAAAGGTGTTTTGCCTCTGACAGAATATATCGTCAATGAAGTTCAGGATGTTTATCGTCTCCAGGGTGTGAAAATTAATGATAAGCATATCGAAGTCATTGTTCGACAGATGTTACGTAAAGTTGAGATTGAAGAGTCAGGTGATACTCGTTATCTGAAAGGAGAGCAGATCGAAAAAGAAGCCATCCTTATTGAAAACGAAAGAATGGAAGCAGAAGGAAAACAGCCTGCAAAATGGCGTCAGTTATTGTTGGGTATTACAAAAGCATCGCTTGCTACTGAATCGTTTATTTCAGCCGCTTCATTCCAGGAAACGACCCGAGTTCTGACTGAAGCCTCCGTGACAGGTAAGAGCGATGAACTTCGCGGACTTAAAGAAAACGTTATTGTTGGGCGTTTGATACCCGCTGGGACAGGTTATGCTTATCATCAGGAAAGAAGGAAAAAGCGTTTCGATGAGTTAAATGAAAGCTTGATCATTGTTGAAGAGGAAGAAGTGAGTGAGGATGTTGATGTTTCCGAAACATCTTCCTCAGGTGATGAGGGTGCTTCAGAGAACGTCTGACAGAGATAAAAAGATCGAAGTTAGTCTTGACAGACTGCTGTAAGGAAAATACAATTCCGCTTCTTTGTTGGCAGGCTTGAGGAATCAGGCCTGTCATTTTTTTTCAGTCGTCGAAATGAAGAGAATTTATCTATTCGGCGGTATGTAATCAGGCTGCGAGATCTGGTTTTGATAAAGACGGGATCAACGGTGAGGAAATATTTAAATGGCAACAATAAATCAGCTGGTTAGAAAGCCGCGTAAGCGGCAGCAGGTTAAGAGTAATGTACCTGCATTGGAAAGCTGTCCACAGAAAAGAGGTGTTTGTACTCGTGTTTATACCACGACTCCAAAGAAGCCAAACTCTGCGATGAGAAAAGTTGCCCGTGTGCGTTTGACCAATGGTCATGAAGTGACAAGCTATATCGGTGGTGAAGGCCATAACCTGCAGGAGCACTCGGTAATATTAATCCGTGGTGGTCGTGTTAAGGATTTACCTGGTGTTCGTTACCACACAGTACGTGGCACGCTGGATACATCGGGTGTGGCGGATCGTAAAAAAGGTCGATCTAAATATGGCACAAAACGTCCTAAGTCGTAATATACAGATTATAAATTAGAAGATTAACGAAGCGAGAAACCGGGTTAAGTAATGTCTAGAAGAAGAGCTGCAGTAAAAAGATCAATCCTCCCTGATCCAAAGTTTGGGGATGAGACGCTTGCAAAGTTTGTAAACATGATTATGAAGGACGGTAAGAAATCCACAGCAGAAAAGATTGTTTATGGCGCTCTTGATCAATTGAAAGAAAAAGGCATGAATGATCCGTTAGAAGCATTTGGTACAGCACTGGAAAATATTCGTCCACGCGTGGAGGTGAAATCTCGCCGTGTTGGTGGTGCAACGTACCAGGTTCCTGTTGAAGTTCGTGCCAGTCGTCGCACTGCATTGGCCATGCGCTGGTTGGTCGAAGCTGCACGTAAGCGTGGTGAAAAAACCATGGGGTTGCGAATCGCTGGTGAATTACAGGATGCATATGAGAATCGTGGAACGGCAGTGAAGAAGAAGGAAGATACGCACCGCATGGCAGAAGCTAACCGTGCTTTTTCTCACTTCCGTTGGTAAGTAGTTGAGGTTGAGAAAAGAATTGTTGTGGGGCGCGAGACTCCGATAGAGCGGTATCGAAATGTTGGCATCATGGCCCATATTGATGCTGGAAAGACCACAACGACAGAACGAGTACTATTTTATACAGGGATTTCACATAAAATAGGTGAAGTTCATGATGGTGCAGCCATTATGGACTGGATGGAGCAGGAGCAAGAACGCGGTATTACGATTACTTCTGCAGCGACGACCTGCTTCTGGAAGGGTATGGATAAGAGTTTCGATGTTCATCGAATCAATATTATCGATACTCCGGGGCATGTCGATTTTACGATTGAAGTAGAGCGATCACTGCGAGTGCTTGATGGTGCGGTGGCTGTTTTTTGTGCCGTAGGTGGCGTTGAACCACAGTCAGAGACAGTCTGGCGTCAGGCTAATAAATATCACGTGCCACGAATGGCATTCGTGAATAAAATGGATAGGGCAGGAGCAGATTTTCTGCGAGTGGTTGATCAGATAAAGAACCGCCTGGGTAGTAATCCTGTTTCATTGCAATTGCCAATAGGTGCCGAGGAAAATTTTGAAGGGGTTGTCGACCTGATCAAAATGAAGGCGATTTATTGGGATGATGCGACTCAGGGAACGAAGTTTGAAGAGCGAGATATTCCAGACGAGATGCTGGAAGAGTCTAAGAGGTGGCGTGAGCAATTAGTCGAAGCTGCTGCAGAAGCTTCAGACGATATAATGGGAAAGTATCTGGAAGGTGAAGAACTTTCAGATGAAGAGATTCAACAGGGTTTGCGCACAAGAACTTTGGACAATGAAATTGTTCCAGTTTTTTGTGGGTCCGCCTTTAAAAATAAAGGTGTACAGGCAATGCTTGATGGAATTGTCGAGTACATGCCTTCTCCAGTAGACGTGCCGGCAATCAAAGGCATTCTGGATGATAAGGAAGAAACTGAAGGTGAGCGCGAAGCAGATGATAATGCACCATTTGCAGCACTGGCTTTCAAGATTGCAACGGATCCATTTGTTGGAACGCTAACGTTCTTCCGGGTGTATTCTGGTGTGTTAAAGACGGGTGATACGGTATATAACCCGATTAAAGGCAGGAAAGAAAGAATTGGTCGTATCCTGCAAATGCATGCCAACAGTCGTGAAGAAATTAAAGAAGTAAGAGCTGGCGATATTGCAGCTGCTGTTGGTTTAAAAGATGTAACAACCGGAGAAACTCTTTGTGATTTGAATAATGTAATCACTTTAGAGCGTATGGAGTTTCCGGAACCGGTGATCTCGGTTGCAGTTGAACCAAGAACGCAGGCCGATCAGGAAAAGATGAGTATTGCGCTATCAAAGCTGGCGCAGGAAGACCCTTCTTTTCGAGTGAAGTCTGATGAAGAATCAGGTCAGACAATCATATCAGGCATGGGCGAATTGCACCTTGATATCATTGTTGACCGCATGAAGCGCGAATTTGGAGTCGAAGCTAATATTGGTAAGCCCCAGGTGGCCTATCGAGAAACGATTCGGCAGAGTGTCGAGAAAGCTGAAGGCAAGTTTGTACGACAGTCTGGTGGACGTGGTCAATATGGACATGTCATTTTCAAGATTGAGCCAGGTGAAGAAGGTTCGGGTTTTGAATTTGTTAACGAGATTGTTGGCGGCTCGGTACCAAAAGAATATATCCCTGCTATTGAGAAGGGTGTAAGAGAGCAAATGGAAAATGGAGTTGTCGCGGGATATCCTATGGTTGATATCAAGGTGACGCTCTATGATGGTTCCTATCACGATGTGGATTCAAATGAGATGGCCTTTAAAGTGGCTGGCTCAATGGGATTCAAAGAAGGAGCCAGCAAGGCTAAACCTGTACTTCTTGAGCCTGTGATGCAGGTTGAAGTTGTTACTCCTGAGGAGTATTTGGGTTCGGTTCATGGTGATTTGAATCGGCGGCGGGGAATTTTGCAGGGTACTGAAGATTCGCCGGCAGGAAAAAATATTAAAGCAGAAGTTCCATTAAGTGAAATGTTTGGGTATGCTACCGCGCTGCGTTCGAGCACACAGGGTAGAGCAACCTATTCGATGGAGTTCTCGCGTTATGTAGAAGCGCCGCAAAATATTGCGGAAGCAGTAATAAACCAGTATGGATAAGTCCAGTCTGGTGTTAGTCGTTTTTAGAAAATAGATCTTTAACAATAGAATTTTAGAAAAGAGATAAGGGGTATTTGCCGTGTCCAAGGAAAAATTTGAGCGAACGAAACCACATGTGAATGTCGGCACGATAGGCCACGTCGATCATGGTAAGACCACATTGACGGCAGCGATCACGACGCACCAGGCGTCGAAATATGGTGGTGAGACCAAAGCCTACGATCAGATAGACAACGCCCCGGAAGAACGAGAACGTGGCATCACGATAGCGACCGCCCACGTTGAATACGAAACAGACACACGTCACTATGCGCACGTAGACTGCCCGGGCCATGCTGACTACGTTAAAAACATGATCACCGGCGCGGCGCAGATGGACGGCGCCATCCTGGTTGTCTCAGCTGCGGATGGTCCCATGCCCCAGACTCGGGAACACATCCTGTTATCCCGTCAGGTCGGCGTCCCCTACATCGTGGTCTACATGAACAAAGCCGACATGGTTGACGACGAAGAACTGCTGGAACTGGTAGAAATGGAGATCCGCGAACTGCTCGACAGCTACGACTTCCCGGGCGACGACACCCCGGTCATCATTGGCTCGGCCCTCAAAGCCCTGGAAGGAGATGACAGCGAAATAGGCACAAAATCCATCGACAAACTGGTAGACGCCCTTGACAGCTACATACCGGAACCGGAACGTGCCGTTGACGGCGACTTCATCATGCCGATAGAAGACGTCTTCTCCATCTCGGGACGAGGAACCGTCGTCACCGGCCGAATCGAACGCGGCATCGTCCACGTTGGCGACGAAATAGAAATTGTCGGCATCAAAGAAACCCAATCCACCACCTGCACGGGCGTAGAAATGTTCCGCAAACTGCTTGACGAAGGTCAGGCGGGCGACAACGTAGGCGTCCTCTTACGAGGCACCAAGCGCGAAGAAGTGGAGCGCGGGCAGGTACTGGCGAAGCCAGGCAGCATCAACCCCCACACCCACTTTGAAGCAGAGATGTACATACTGTCCAAAGATGAAGGTGGACGCCACACCCCGTTTTTCAACAACTACCGTCCCCAGTTCTACTTTCGAACCACAGACGTCACGGGCGCGTGTGAATTACCGGAAGGGACTGAAATGGTGATGCCTGGTGACAACGTCAAGATGACGGTGAAGTTGATTGCCCCGATTGCGATGGACGAAGGCTTACGCTTTGCGATCCGCGAAGGTGGACGAACAGTGGGTGCCGGTGTTGTATCTAAGGTTATTGAATAAAATTTAAGAAAAGACAGTCAAAATGGCTCCCGGTTTTGCCTGGAGCCATTTTGTCATTTTTGAGGTAAAGAGAAAAAACAACAGGCCAGTAGCTCAATTGGCAGAGCGACGGTCTCCAAAACCGTAGGTTGGGGGTTCGATTCCCTCCTGGCCTGCCATCTCTCTGTTTTTCAAAGAGTGGCGAGTCAATGGACTGTTGTTTAGACCAGGCTAATTTATGAATTCAAAGGTAGAAACAAAAGCGTCAGCTTTTGATACAGTAAAACTGATCATTGCACTATTAATCGTGATCGGAGCGGTAGCTGGATATTACTATTTTGCTGATCAATCGCATTTATACAGAGTACTGGGTCTATTGGCCGCCGTTGCTGTTGCTGTTGCTGTTGTTTATCAAACGGACAAGGGGCGTCGCGCATGGGGATTTTTACATGATTCTCAGATCGAAGTACGCAAAGTAGTCTGGCCGACAAAGCAGGAAACCGCACAAACGACATTGATCGTTATCGTCATGGTGTTTCTTGTTGGATTGTTCCTCTGGCTGCTCGATATGTTTTTAAGCTGGATTGTACAACTGGTTACCGGAGTAGGGGGGTAGTTCGATGTCACTCAAGTGGTATGTGGTACACGCTTATTCCGGGTATGAAGACCGCGTGATGGCATCGCTGAAAGAACGTGCCGAGCGATATGGTATGCAGGATCAGTTTGGTGAGATTCTGGTTCCTAAAGAAGAAGTTGTAGAAATGCGTGGTGGAGAAAAGAAGCGCAGCGAGCGTAAATTTTTCCCAGGCTATGTATTGGTTCAAATGGATATGAATGATGATACGTGGCATATGGTTCGGGATACTGACCGTGTTATGGGGTTTATTGGTGGGACGACTGAAAGACCAGCACCCATTTCAGATAAAGAAGCCGAGGCCATCCTGCAACGTGTTCAGGAAGGTGTTGAAAAACCGGCACCTAAAGTTATGTTTGATGTGGGTGCATTGGTGCGAGTTATTGATGGTCCGTTTGCTGATTTTAGTGGCGTTATCGAAGACGTTAACTATGAGAAAACAAAACTGACTGTTTCAGTTTCAATCTTTGGCCGCTCAACTCCAGTCGAGTTGAATTTCAGCCAGGTAGAGAAAGAATAGGGGTTCGGTCTGTTTAAAGAACGAATCTAAAGAGATGGAGCCATTTTTGGTTCCTTAACATTTTTCAACTGATGGGGAGCCGCAAGGCGTTTGCACCCGGGGAGAAGAGAAGTGGCTAAGAAAATAGAAGCCTATATCAAGTTACAAGTGCCTGCTGGTCAGGCCAACCCAAGTCCACCGGTAGGTCCTGCTCTAGGTCAGCATGGTGTTAATATCATGGAGTTCTGCAAAGCATTTAATGCACAAACACAGGGCACTGAACCAGGATTGCCAATTCCAGTTGTCATTACTGTCTATGCTGATAGAAGTTTTACTTTTATCAGTAAAACACCGCCTGCCGCCGTGCTGATCCTGAAAGCTGCGGGTCTGAAAAAAGGCAGTGGTACTCCGAATACCGACAAGGTCGGTAAATTAACTCGTGCACAGCTCGAAGAGATCGCGACAGCAAAAGAGCCTGATTTGACAGCAGCCGACATGGATGCGGCGGTACGTACGATAGCTGGTACAGCCCGTAGCATGGGGATTGAGACGGAGGGTGTTAACTAATGGCTAAATTAACAAAACGTGCAAAGATGATTGCCGAGAAAGTAGAGGCTGGAAAAACTTATCCAGTTGAAGAAGCCTTGCAGATTCTGAAAGATGTCTCAACGGTTAAGTTTGACGAAGGCGTTGATATTTCAGTTAACCTCGGCATCGATCCCAAAAAGTCCGATCAGAATGTTCGTGGATCAACCGTTTTGCCAAATGGTACAGGTAAGACTGTCCGTGTTGCTGTGTTTGCCGATGGAGAAAAAGCAGATGCTGCTAAAGCCGCTGGTGCTGATCTGGTCGGAATGGATGATCTGGCAGATGAAATTAAAAAAGGCATGATGGATTTTGATGTGGTCGTCGCCGCACCAGAGGCTATGCGTGTCGTTGGTCAACTAGGAACTGTGCTTGGTCCACGTGGACTGATGCCAAATCCAAAAGTTGGAACCGTAACACCTGATGTGGCAACCGCTGTTAAAAATGCTAAAGGTGGCCAGGTTCAGTATAGAACTGAAAAAGGCGGGATTATTCATTGCACAATTGGCAAGTTGTCTTTTGATGTCAAAGCATTGAATGAAAATCTTGGGGCTGTCATGGCGGATCTCAAAAAAGCCAAACCCAGCGCTGCGAAAGGTGTATATTTTAAAAAGGTTTCTATCAGCAGTACGATGGGACCAGGTTTGGAAATCGATACAGCGTCAATTTCCGAATAAGTAATCTGCCCAATAAAACAATGGGCAGGGAAAAGAACTTTGGGCTATCCGATCAAAAACAGATCAGATAGTCGTCAAAGACCGCAGGGGTGAGGCAGACTTTTTTATGGTTTGCCAAACTTAATCAGATTTATGTCTGCCCTGCGCAGACGGTGATCCAAAACAGACAATACTCTGTAGGGTGCCGTAAATGGGTCTCGTTTATTTTTTATGAAATAACGGGGCATTTATGGAGCGGGTGAATTTTAAAACCGGAAGGTTTTAAGGGCATCCAATCAGGAGAAATAAACGTGCTTAATCTTGAACAGAAAAAGGCAATCGTAGCGGAAGTTGCAGATGTCGCGTCCAGTTCGCATTCAGCAATTGCAGCGGAATACGCCGGACTGACTGTTGAGAAAATGACAGAGTTACGTAATGCGGCGCGCGACGGTGGGGTTTATCTTCGTGTTGTGCGAAATACGCTTGCTAAGCGGGCACTGGAGGACACTGACTTCGCATGTATGTCGGATGGTCTTACAGGGCAGCTGCTTCTGGCTTTTTCACAGGAAGATCCAGGTGCGGCAGCGCGCGTGATCAAAGACTTCGCCAAGGAGAATGACCAACTTGTCGTTAAGATGGTTTCCATCAGTGGCAAGTTACTTGAGCCGGGCGATATCGCAGCACTTGCAAGTCTGCCAACTTATGATCAGGCAGTTTCACTGACAATGGCAATTATGAAAGCACCAATCGAGAAGTTTGTTCGTACGTTGAATGAGCCTCATGCGAAACTGGTTCGGACTATAGCTGCTGTGCGTGATCAAAAACAGGCTGCTGCATAATTAACTGAACGCTACAAATTAACTAATAAATTATTACGGAGTATTTATCATGGCTGTATCTAAAGACGATATCCTGGAAGCGATTTCCAATATGTCAGTAATGGACGTTGTTGAACTTGTTGAAGCAATGGAAGAAAAATTTGGTGTATCTGCTGCTGCAGTTGCGGCGGCTCCCGTTGCCGCTGCGGGTGGTGCTGAAGGTGCCGCTGCAGCAGAAAAAGACGAGTTTGATGTTGTGATGACAAGCTTTGGCGATAACAAAGTTAGCGCGATCAAAGCTGTTCGTGCGATCACGGGTCTTGGTCTTAAGGAAGCGAAAGAAATGGTTGAGGGCGTTCCTTCGACTATTAAGGAAGCTGCGGCAAAAGACGAAGCTGAAGATATCAAGAAACAACTCGAAGAAGCAGGTGCTGCTGTCGAGCTTAAGTAATTATTATTACTGCTACTGAGTAATAAGTTTGGCTGGTGGCTTTTGTCACCAGCCTTTTTGCGCTTTTACAGGAAGCTGATTACATCATTCTCCTTATAGCGCAGTTTGTAAAATTAGTCTTATTTTTAGAGGACGATCATGGCATATTCATATACTGAGAAAAAGCGTATTCGTAAGGTCTTCGGCAAGGAACAGGCTGTAATGGAAGTTCCTTATTTACTCGCTACTCAGATCGAGTCATTCCGCAAGTTTTTACAGGCAGACAAAAATCCTGAAGAACGGGAAAATGTGGGATTACACGCAGCATTCAAATCTGTATTTCCAATCGTTAGTCATTCTGGATTTGCATTACTGGAATACGTTAGTTATCGCCTCGGTAAACCTGTCTTTGATGTCAAGGAATGTCAGGTGCGGGGATTAACCTATGCTTCATCATTGCGAGTTAAGTGTCGACTGGTTATTTATGATAAAGAATCTGGTGCGGCCAAGAAGGTAAAGGATATCAAAGAACAGGAAGTCTACATGGGCGAATTGCCTCTGATGACAGATAACGGTACGTTTGTGATCAATGGGACAGAGCGTGTTATCGTTTCTCAGCTACATCGATCGCCAGGTGTGTTTTTCGATCACGATAAAGGCAAAACTCATTCATCCGGAAAGCTGTTATTTTCAGCACGAGTTATTCCGTACCGTGGTTCATGGCTGGATTTTGAATTCGATCCAAAAGATTATGTCTACGTCAGAATAGATCGTCGTCGCAAGATCCCTGCAACAATTCTGTTAAGAGCGCTTGGTTACAATAACCAGGATATCCTTGAGATGTTCTTTGAGAACACAGAATTTAAAGAAGAGAAAGAAGGCTATTCAATGGCCCTGGTTTCTGATCGACTGCGCGGTGAAATCCTGTCATTCGATCTGGTCGATAAAAAAGGCAAGGTACTTGTTGAAGCTGAAAAAAGGATCACTGCCCGGCATATCCGACAAATTGAAAAAGCAGGACTCAAGAGTATTTCAGTGCCTGCCGAGTATTTGCTTGGAAAAATCATGGCCAAGGAAATTGTGGATGAATCAACAGGTGAGTTGATTTGTGAAGCTAATGCCGAGATTACGGAAGAGCTTCTTGAAGCATTAAGAAATGCCAAGATTAAGAAATTTGAAACGATTTATACCAACGAACTCAACCGTGGACCGTATATTTCAGATACCTTAAAGATTGATCCGAGTAAATCAGTACTTGAAGCTCAGGTGGAAATCTATCGAATGATGCGCCCAGGCGAGCCGCCGACTAAGGATTCTGCAGAGAATTTATTCAAGAACTTATTTTTTACCAGTGATCGCTACGATTTATCGGCGGTAGGACGAATGAAATTTAATCGTCGTCTGGGGCGTGACGAAATTGAAGGTGAAGGCGTACTTTCAAAAGAGGATATTACCGATGTACTGCTGACCCTGATCGATATCAGAAATGGTAACGGTACGGTTGATGATATCGATCATCTTGGAAACCGACGTGTTCGAAGTGTTGGCGAAATGGCAGAAAACCAGTTCCGTGTCGGTCTTGTGCGAGTTGAACGTGCAGTCAGGGAACGCCTGACACTTGCTGATTCTGAAGGCTATATGCCACAGGAGCTGATCAATGCACGACCCGTTTCTGCTGTTGTAAAAGAATTTTTTGGTTCCAGTCAGCTTTCGCAATTTATGGATCAGAACAATCCATTATCAGAAGTCACACACAAACGTCGTGTTTCGGCATTAGGCCCTGGTGGTTTGACCAGAGAACGTGCAGGCTTTGAAGTCCGTGACGTACATCCAACGCATTATGGTCGCGTTTGTCCAATCGAAACACCTGAAGGTCCAAACATTGGTCTGATTAACTCACTGGCGATCTATGCCAGAACGAATCAGTATGGTTTCCTGGAAACACCTTATCGCAAGGTCAAAAATGGAAAGGTGACTGATGAGGTTGAATACCTTTCAGCGATCGAAGAAGGCCAATATGTTATCGCACAGGCAAACGCAGTTACCGATAGCAAAGGCAAGATGACGGAAGATCTGGTTCCTTGTCGTCATCTGAATGACACCACACTTTCCTCACCTGACAAAGTTGATTATATGGATGTTTCTCCACGTCAGATTGTTTCTGTGGCGGCATCATTAATCCCATTCCTTGAACATGATGATGCGAACCGTGCCTTGATGGGATCGAACATGCAGCGTCAGGCTGTTCCAGTATTGAAAGCTGAAAAACCATTGTCTGGTACAGGCATGGAGCTCGCCGTTGCCCGTGACTCAGGTGTCACAGTTGTTGCTAAACGTGGTGGCATCATTGATTCAGTCGATGCAGGCCGTATCGTGGTTCGTGTTAATGATAAGGAGACAGAAGCGGGTGAGTCAGGTGTCGATATCTATAATCTGACTAAATACACGCGTTCTAACCAGAATACCTGTATCAATCAGAGACCACTGGTTTCTCTCGGTGATAAAATTTCACGTGGTGATGTTCTTGCAGATGGCCCTTCTACTGATATGGGCGAATTAGCGCTGGGACAGAATATGCTGGTCGCTTTCATGCCGTGGAACGGTTATAACTTTGAGGATTCGATTCTGATATCGGAGCGAGTCGTTCAGGAAGATCGTTATACCAGCATCCATATTGAAGAGTTGACCTGTGTTGCTCGTGATACAAAACTGGGTGCGGAAGAAATCTCTGGCGATATCCCGAATGTGAGTGAAAGTGCACTGTCTAAACTGGATGAATCCGGTATTGTTTATATCGGTGCAAAAGTTCAACCGGGTGACATTCTGGTGGGTAAAGTTACCCCGAAAGGTGAGACACAGCTGACTCCTGAAGAAAAACTTCTGCGTGCAATCTTTGGTGAAAAAGCAGCGGATGTGAAGGATACATCTTTACGAGTATCTTCAGGTAAAAGTGGAACGATTATCGATGTTCAAGTGTTTACCCGTGATGGCGTAGAAAAAGATGCGCGTGCTCTTTCTATCGAAAAATCTGAATTGGCCCGAGTAAGAAAAGATCTCGATGACCAATTAAGAATCGTTGTTGAAGATGTTTACCAGCGTGTTGAGAAACTGTTGATCGGTTCTGTTGCCAGTAAAGGACCTAAAGGGTTGAAGAAAGGCAGCAAGATCACAAAAGATTATCTCGCTGACCTGGAAAGAGAGAAATGGTTCGAGATCAGTCTTGAAAAAGACAAGGCTAACGAAGAACTTGAAAGTGCCGCGGCTCAAATAGAAGAACAGAAAGTTGCGTTCGAAAAGCTCTTCGAAGAAAAACGAATCAAACTGACCAGTGGTGATGATCTGGCACCGGGCGTTCTGAAAATGATCAAGGTCTACATGGCCGTACGTCGTGTTACACAGCCGGGTGACAAAATGGCTGGTCGTCATGGTAATAAAGGTGTTATTTCTAATATTGTCCCTGTCGAAGATATGCCACACATGGAAGATGGCACACCCGTCGATATTGTTTTGAATCCTCTGGGTGTTCCGTCTCGTATGAATATTGGTCAGGTACTTGAGACACACCTTGGTTTTGCTGCAAAAGGTCTGGGGCTCAAGATTGGTCGTATGCTGGATGCACAAACCAAGATTACAGAACTCAGGAAATTTCTTGATTCGGTCTATAACAAGACCGGAAAGAAAGAAGGCTTAAAGGAATTTTCGGATGAAGAAATTCTGACCATGGCAAACAATCTGAGAGGTGGTGTGCCGATGGCGACACCGGTTTTCGATGGTGCTACGGAAGAAGATATTAAGGATATGCTTGAATTGGCTGATCTGCCACGAAGTGGTCAGATGACATTGTATGATGGCCAGACGGGTGAGAAGTTTGAACGACCTGTGACAGTCGGTTATATGTACATGTTAAAACTGAATCACCTTGTTGACGACAAGATGCATGCACGTTCAACAGGGCCATACAGTCTCGTCACTCAACAACCACTGGGTGGTAAAGCACAATTCGGTGGTCAGCGTTTCGGTGAGATGGAAGTCTGGGCACTTGAAGCTTATGGTGCATCCTACACCTTGCAGGAAATGCTAACAGTGAAGTCCGACGATGTTCAGGGTCGAACCAAAATGTATAAGAATATTGTCGACGGTAACCACTATATGGAAGCGGGAATGCCGGAATCGTTCAATGTATTACTTAAAGAGATCCGATCTCTGAGTATTGATATTGAACTTGAGCGCCGCGACTAAGCAGATGACTGGAATGGGCCCGAATACATAATTTTAGCCCTCAAATGGGAGCAATGACTTGAAAGACTTATTAAATTTTCTCAGACAACAAAGTCACGTCGAAGATTTCGACGCGATCAGTATTGGCCTGGCTTCGCCGGAAAAAATTCGTTCATGGTCTTATGGTGAGGTAAAAAAACCTGAAACTATAAACTATCGGACCTTTAAGCCTGAGCGTGATGGCCTGTTTTGCGCCAAAACATTTGGTCCGGTTAAAGACTATGAATGTCTTTGTGGTAAATACAAGCGATTGAAACATCGTGGTGTGGTTTGTGAAAAATGTGGTGTTGAAGTCACCAAGGCCAAAGTCCGTCGTGATCGAATGGGACATATTGATCTTGCAAGTCCAGTAGCACACATCTGGTTCCTGAAGTCATTACCCTCCAGAATGGGCCTGTTGCTGGATATGACCCTGAGAGATATTGAACGAATTCTCTACTTTGAAGCCTTTGTGGTTGTTGATCCGGGAATGACGGGTCTTGAAATGGGACAGTTGTTATCTGAAGAAAATTACCTCGATGCACTGGAAGAATTTGGTGATGATTTTACTGCAAAAATGGGTGCAGAAGCGGTTCTTGATCTCTTGAACGATCTTGATCTTGCCGAGGAAATTAAAACAATTCGGGAAGCACTACCCACAACGACTTCAGAAACGAAACTGAAAAAAATGACCAAACGTCTGAAGTTAATGGAAGCGTTTGTGCATTCTGGTAATAAACCTGAGTGGATGATTCTGAGAGTATTACCTGTTCTGCCTCCTGAGTTGCGGCCTTTAGTCCCTCTCGATGGAGGGCGTTTTGCGACGTCAGATCTGAATGATCTGTATCGACGTGTTATTAACAGGAATAATCGTTTGAAACGTCTGCTCGATCTGAGTGCGCCGGATATTATTGTCCGAAATGAAAAACGTATGTTGCAGGAATCTGTCGACGCCCTGCTTGATAATGGACGTCGTGGTCGTGCGATTACAGGCACAAATAAACTGCCACTGAAATCTCTGGCCGACATGATCAAAGGTAAGCAAGGCCGATTCCGTCAGAACTTGCTAGGAAAACGTGTCGATTATTCTGGTCGTTCTGTCATTGTCGTGGGGCCAACTTTACGTCTGCACCAATGTGGTCTGCCCAAAAAAATGGCACTTGAATTATTCAAACCTTTTATTTTCAGCAAACTTGAAAGACTGGGCATTGCGACGACAATTAAGGCGGCGAAAAAAGCGGTGGAGCGTGAAGGACCAGAAGTCTGGGATATTCTTGAAGATGTGATCCGTGAGCATCCGGTGATGCTGAATCGCGCACCGACACTTCATCGTCTGGGCATACAGGCTTTCGAGCCAACGCTGATAGAAGGTAAAGCGATCCAGCTACACCCTCTGGTTTGTACAGCGTTCAATGCCGACTTTGACGGTGACCAGATGGCGGTTCACGTACCTTTATCGATCGAAGCGCAATTGGAAGCACGGACATTAATGATGTCCACCAACAATGTGTTATCACCCGCTAACGGTGATCCCATTATCGTTCCTTCTCAGGATGTGGTGCTGGGTCTCTATTATATGACGCGTGAGTCAATTGGGGCGAAAGGTGAAGGGATGATCTTTGCCAATCTTCAAGAAGTCATTCGTGCATATGAATCGCATGCCGTCAGTCTTCATGCAAAAGTGAAAGTTAGAATCAACGAAACAAAATTTGTTGATGGGGAGAAGGAGACTGAGACACGTCTGATAGATACAACTGTCGGCCGGGCCATGTTGTCTGAAATTTTACCAGAAGGTCTTTCTTTTGATCTCGTCAATCGTGAGATGAATAAGAAGGCCATCTCCAATCTGATTAACAGTTGCTACCGTGAACTGGACGTGAAAGATACGGTTATTTTTGCTGATCAGCTCATGTATAAAGGTTTTAAAATGGCGACGAGATCAGGTGTTTCTATTTGTATTGGAGACATGGTTGTTCCTGAATCTAAGCCAGAGATTATGCAGCAGGCAGAGGCCGGTGTTCGGGAAATTGAAGATCAGTATGCCAACGGTCTGGTGACGAATGGCGAACGCTATAATAAGGTTGTTGATATCTGGTCTCACACCAATGATCAGGTTGCCAAGGCTATGATGGATGAGCTTGGTTCTGAAACAGTAACCGATGCGGAAGGAAATGAAGTTAAACAGGCTTCATTTAATTCTATCTACATGATGGCTGATTCTGGTGCTCGAGGC
>JALSSM010000145.1 GCA_026984275.1 Gammaproteobacteria bacterium | reverse complement strand
CAGAAACAACCACCGATCACAAGATTCGATCTGGCTTTTGTCGCGATGAGCCGAAAATATAATATCGAAAAGATCAAAAGGGATTTGGGTTATCATCCTGTTGTCTCAGAACAGGACGGAATGGAAATAATGAAACATGGATAAAGTACTTTTTTTCAGCATACTGCTGGTATTTCTGGGTGCCCTGGTGGGCAGCGTTCTTCAACACCGACGACTTGATCGTGTTTTAAAAGATCTGCGCGGGTTTCATGTGACTTCACGTGTACAGGAAAAACGAATCTGGGGACGATTTCATTTATATTCTAATGCCATCGAACTGATCTTCAGTCGCCCTTATATCAACCGGCGCAAGCATCCGCTAACGAGTTATATTATTTTTTCTGAGCAGATGAATGATATTGATGTCATCTTCCGGTTCCATGATGAACTCACTCCCAGAAACCAGCAACGTCGTCTGCTGGAAATTGATCGAACGAAGAATCCCGGTATTTTTCGCCGTATTCAACGATCGATCCGAAACTTCATGGTCGCTTTCCGTGAGGCGATTGATGAATCTATTGGTCTTTTATTGAGTCGCGTTCAAAAGAAAGCTTCATCAACACTGTTACAAGGACAAGATGGTTACCTGAAAAAGATCAGTAGCAATACATTGGGTGTGGTGAGTACGGCGGCCTACGATCCCGTGCTCGAACATTACATCAATCATCGTGTTGTTTTCGAAGCGGGGAAAAAAGATGGGCAACAAGTTGAATACGCGGGTGTGCTCAAAGAATATTCGACCGGCTGGGTCTCGATTCTGGACTGCTCTCTTAATACTGAAAATAATCTGCCACTAAGTGATGCGAGCCGTCTGATGATGCAGCGGAAAATGGACTTTAATTTGCACCTGAATAAAAACTCTGATGATGAAAATAAAATAAGTTTTGCACTGGAGATCACCAATCTGGATGATCAGGATATGATCATTTCTCACATAGAGGATGGCGAAGATTATCAACATCTGATCAACCAGACACTCACACCAGGTGAGTCAATTAATATCCTTTTAAACGATTTACCTGATAGCTGCCTGTCCAGTATTAATCGGGAACAATTGCCGATCTCTCTTTCATTGATCGCTCCTGAAAGACAGGACGAAGAGATAGAGGCCTCTGAAACAGATGATGATGAAATCCGTTATCCTGCACTCCCGGATCTAACACTGGTATTCGATACTTTCCGAGACGTGGATATTTATATTCCACGTAGTAAAGGTTTGCTCAGACATGGGAGCGAGTTTATAGACTAAGCCGAAATTACATCAGAAAACTCGTGCTAATGATCGTGTTTTCTCTGCGCCAATTTATAAAGCTGGTTCTTCTTTCCACCCGTGATTTTGACTGCGGCGGCGACTGCCTGACTCGGTGACAGGTATTCCAGCAACACTTCAAGTACACGCTGATCTTCACCATCCTCTGTTTTTTCTTCATGATTACCTTCAACCACGATCACAATTTCACCACGACACTGACCGGAATTCTGATCAAGCCACTGACTCAATTCAGCCAGGGTTCCTGTACGAATAGTTTCATAAATTTTCGTGAGCTCACGAGCGATACAGGCATGACGATCCGATCCGAAAACCTCATTTAGATCGTTGATACATTCAGTCAGACGATGTGGGGCTTCGTAGAAGATCTGAGTGGCCGTTTCAGTTTTTAATCCCTGACATTTCTTCTGTCGGGCTTTTTGTTTTGCAGGCAGGAATCCATTAAAAGTAAAACGATCAGTAGGTAAACCACAAACACTCAATGCCGTGATCAGGGCGCTGGCTCCGGGAACTGGAACAATGTTGATTCCAGCCTGTTGAGCCAGGTTCAAAAGGTGATACCCAGGATCACTAACCAATGGTGTACCGGCATCGCTGATCAGGGCCATGTTTTCACCGGCCTGTAGACGTTTAATGAGCTCTGGTGCCAATTGTTGTTCATTGTGATCATGATAGGCTCTGGCTGGTGTGGTAATACCGAATTTTTTAAGCAGGCCACCACTATGCCGAGTATCCTCAGCAAGTATCGTATCAACATTTTGTAGTGTTGCGATCGCTCTCGGCGTCATATCATCAAGATTACCGATCGGCGTTGCAACCACGTACAAAATTCCATTTTTATCCTGTTCTTTTTGTGACACTTACAGAACCTCTGATCAATTATGGTAGACTTACAACCATTTATTTCTGGTTATCATTGGAACGCCGAATGCTGCTTCATCCTAAGCTTAAATCCTTTCTGCCGATTATTTTTCTATTATTTTCTATTTCAGGTTGTGGCACTCAATCCGTTAAAGATGAAGTCCCTACCGGAGAAATTGAAACCGCCAGACAACTCTATGCATCGGGTGATTATACCGCTGCTGCAGAAGAATTCCTGAAACTTGCACAAGTTGCACCGGAAAAACTCGATGACGATACGCCTTCCCTGTTGAAACAGGAATATCAGATCTCGGCGGCTGAAGCTTATATCAAAGCGGGTGACAGTCTGAATGCAAGAAAAACAGCTGTTCTGATTGACCGCTCTTCCCTGATCGATTCCCCACTGATCGTTCGCTACGATATCGTTCAGGCCAGAATCGCCGAACTTGATCAGCAACCTGAACAAGTCATCAATGCGCTCAACAACGTAGCATTATCAGAGCTGGCTGCAGATAAGCAGAAAGAAATCCTGCAAATGCGAATAGCCGCTTTCGAGACACTGGATTCTCCTGTTGAAACGGCTCGTTCACGTGCTCTTATTGATCCTGTTCTCGAATCCGATCTGGAAAAAGAAGAAAATCGACGTGCAATCTGGGCGACTATTGATCAACTGGATGAAAATGCTCTGCGTCAATTACAGAGTGATCCAGAAGATCCTCTGACTGGCTGGGTTGCGCTGGCCACCATCGCAAAAGACAGTTTATTCGATGCAACAACTTTCAAAGAAAAGATTGGTCAGTGGCGATTAAGCTATCCAGATCATCCGGCAGAAACACCGGTTCTCAGTGAGCTCCTGGAAAAGAGTGAAATGCTTGGAAAGAAGGTTTCATCCATTGGACTTTTGCTGCCCCAACAAGGTCGTTTTGCACAGGCTGGTGCCGCCATAAGGGATGGTTTTCTATCCGCCTGGTATGGTGAAAATACTCAACCCGATCAACCCATGGTGCACGTCTATGATGCAAATGCAGAAAATATTCTTGAGACATACCAGCATGCCGTTGAAGATGGTGTTGATCTGATTGTGGGCCCGCTGGAAAAAGAGGCTCTTAAAACACTGTTAACATTACCCGAGCTACCCGTAAAAACACTCGCGTTGAACCAGTTGAGTGATGAAGAATTATCTCTGGCAAAGACTCACATCGAATCTGATCGTTTATATCAATTCGGACTTTCCCCGGAACAGGAGGCCGAACAGGTTGCTGAAAAAGCTTGGGCAGAGGGATATAGCCATGCATTAGCGATCACACCAGAAGGTCGATGGGGTGAACGTTTATTTAATGCCTTTAAAGAGAAATATGAGGAATTGGGTGGAGTGATTCTCGAACATCAGCAATTTTCGACCACGACTACAGACTATTCAACTCCTGTCATACAACTTTTAAATATAGACGGTAGTCAACGGCGCTTTGATGAGCTAA
>JALSSM010000144.1 GCA_026984275.1 Gammaproteobacteria bacterium | reverse complement strand
TGAGAAAAAATTGAGTGCCGGGGGGGGTATCTACATAAATAGCATCATATGTATCCAGTTCATCAAAGGCTTCACGTAATTTATAGATTTTATATCTGGACTCAAGTTTTCCTTCCAGTTCACCTAATTCGGGATGTGCAGGCATGATATCAAGGTTTTTAAACGGTGTTTCATGAATGAAGTCGGAAGTTTCTTTTGAATAGAAAGAAAAGTTCAGTGTCTGATCAAAAAAATCGCTGACAGTCTCTTCGAACTCATCACCAGACTGGCCTGTTAAATAACGAGTACTATTTCCCTGTGGATCCAGATCAACGACCAGTGTATTAAGACCTTGTTCGGCACTGATGGCTGCAAGATTACAGGTAATTGTGGATTTTCCAACACCACCTTTTTGATTAAAGACGACTCTACGCATAAATTTTCCCGCTTTGTGAAATTAACTGTTGCAGTGCAGCATTAAAGCGGGTTTTCGAGTCAGATGCAATATCAAATAAGGCTTTTGTGCGTTGCTTTAAAGTTAAAAATTTTAATTGACAGGAAGAATAATTTTTTATTGATTTAGAAAACAAACACTAACAATAGAAATATAATTATGTACTTAAACTTATAAAGGCATCATCAATCGGTAATGGCTTTTCGATACCATAACCCTGAGCATAATTAACGCCGATAGATTTCAATTTCTCAAGAATCTCGTTATTTTCAACGAACTCTGCAATGGTCAGTTTTCCCATTACCTGACCAATTTCATTGATCGATTTAACCATCGCAAAGTCGATTGGATCCTGGGTAATATTTTTGACAAATTGCCCATCTATCTTCAAATAGTCTACAGGTAGATTTTTCAAATAAGCAAAGGATGATAAGCCGCTTCCAAAATCATCAAGCGCAAAATGACAGCCAAAGGTATTCATTTTTGAAATAAAGTCGATCACTTTATCCAGGTGTGTGATTGCCGCGGTTTCAGTCACTTCGAAACAAAGCTTATTTGGAGGTATGGAGGATTTCTTAAGCTCATCTACAATGAAAGTAAGAAATTTCTCGTCAGCAAGGGAGTGGCCTGACAGATTGATGAAAAAACGTGAAAATTCATCAACAGTATCAGGATTATCGTTTAACCATTTGATCGTATTAGAAACAACCCAGCGATCGATTCTTGGGGTGATTTTATATCGTTCAGCGGCTGGCAGAAATGCACCGGGTGGGATGAGCTCATTATCCGGACTTATCATTCTTATTAATACTTCATGGTGTCCAGCCGTAATGGTTGAATCTCCAATGGCTACGACGCGCTGAACCCATAATTGAAAACGATTTTCAAACAGCGCATCTTCTATTTTTGATATCCATTGCATTTCCACACGATGTTGTGCCAGTAAATAATCATCATCATGATGAATATGAATTCGATTGCCACCCCTGTCTTTTGCTGTATAGCAGGCGGTATCTGCCTGGATTAATAAATCATGAATATTGATTGTCTCGCCGGAGATAGGAACAAGTCCGATACTGACGCCGATCTTAAAATGATTATTTTCCCAACTGAAGCGATAGTTACCTATCTTTTCGCAGAGTTCGTTCGCAACGCGTTTAGCCTGATCAAGAGTGCAGTGTTCCATCAAGATAATAAATTCATCACCACCTATGCGGGCAATGGTGTCAGTTTGACGTGCTGTGGAGTTCAACATCATGACAATATGTTTGAGTAACACATCGCCTGCCACGTGTCCGCAAGTATCGTTTACTAATTTAAATTGATCCAGATCGAGGTAGCAAAGTGCATGCTCACTCTTTTGATCACGATCATTTTTGATCAATTGAGTTAAACACTTTTCGAACTCCCGACGATTTAACAGTCCGGTCAAAGCATCGTGTGAGGCCTCGTAACTTAGTTGTTTAGTAAGTTTATGAGATTCAGTAATATCTCTGAAGCTCCAGACGCGCCCAACCGTCATTCCTTTTCTTCGATGAGGATAGGAATATCGTTCAATTATGCGACCATCATGGAAAAACAGCAGATCATGACTTTCAACAGAATTGTTTGAATAGATCTGGTTTATTCTGGATTCATATAGTTCACTATCATCAAACATGGCTGAAGTGAACGCAGTAAAAAACCTGTGATCATTATGAGAGAGTATTTTTTCAGGGATACCCCAGATTTCCTGAAACTTTGTATTAAAACTTCTGATATTTCTATCGTTATCTACAACAAGAATGCCATCTGCTGTCGATTCCAGAATCGTTTGTTGTAGCGAGTAAGCTTCATGCAGAGTGTCTGCGGCCTGTTTGCGATCCGTAATATCCTGAGTGATACCTCGAACACATTTGATGTTCTTATGATCGTCAAAAATCACTTTACCGCTGGCACTGGCGTGTCGTACGCTACCATCTCTGGCTATTATTCTAAACTCAAAGTCCTTGAATTCAGAGTTTTCATGATTAAATAGAGCAATTGTTTTTTTGACTTGCTCCAGATCACTGTCAGGCAGGAAAGACAGGTAATGTTTGCCAATCATTTCATCTGGTTTATAGCCCAGAAGACTCTCAATGACAGGGCTCATATAAGTATATTTAAAATCACTATTGCATTCCCAGATCACGGCTCGGGAAGACTCGGCAACCTGACGAAATCTTTCTTCACTTTCTATCAGTTGTTGTTGATAAATATAAATTCCAAGCGCGTCAGAAATTCTTTGAGCAATATCTTTCAGAAGTCGAGCATCTTCTTTTTTCCAGAAACGATCATGATCGCACTGATGCATTCCAATCAGCCAGTTTTGTCCCTGTTTTGGCCTGATAGCCATTGTTATCTGTGATCGGATAGAAAAAACTTCTGTTAATACTGGTTTGAAAATGGCATTACCGGGTTGATAAATAACAGGATTGGTTACCGCTAATGCATCAGCCATCACTTGTGAAGACGTAGGATCCATTGGTACTTTCTGTCCCGCAGATAATGCACCGGGGTATTCTGGAACAGTCGCTTCTATAGGAACTTCATAGCTGGATGCTTCAGGATCGCAAGGATAGAGTAGCCAGACCCGATCTGATTTAAACATATCCAGTATTACTTGCATCACAACCTGAAGCCGCTGTTTGGGATCCATACTGAATGCCAATGCTGATGCAATACGTTCCATCATTTTCTGGCGTTTGTATAACAGGCTTACCTGGCTCTTATCGGTCATTGGTGAGTATAAAGTATCCCATGCTTTTGTATTCTGTATACATCCCTTATGCCAGAATATCCATAGATCATCTGCATGTTTTCAGAAAGAAGTTTGTGATGCTCTGATCTCAGTCAATTCTAAATATTTTCATACTGCTAGTCTGAAAACTATTGTGAAGCTGATTTGAGGAGATTCCCAATGCAGATTCATTTAAGTAAACGGATATTGGTTTTAAGTTATGTTTGGTTCTTTATACCAATGCTGGTGGTCGCCGATGAATATGTGTCGTTACGGCAAAAAATGGTAGAGGAAATAGAGCAGGGACTTAGAGAAACAGCTTCTCAGACACGTGTACCAGTGTTGTCCGCATCTGTTAAGGATGCTCTTTTACTAACAAATCGTCGCGAATTTGTTCCCGGAAAATATACGCAGAAAGCCTATCTGAACCGCCCTTTACCCATCGGTTACGGACAAACCATTTC
>JALSSM010000143.1 GCA_026984275.1 Gammaproteobacteria bacterium | reverse complement strand
TAATGATGGTCATTATGGCGTAACAGGGAGTAGATTATCAACAGTTATAAAAAAGACCGCATAAGCGGTCTTTTTTGCTCAATATAGAGCCGTTATGCCTAACTTCGTTTGCTAAGCCATTCTCCAACTGTTGGCGGGATCATTTTTTGTGCCTTACCACTGACGTAGATCCCAATATGTCCACCCGGGAATTCCAGAGACGTGTAGTCATTGGTGCCTACATATTTCTCCAGAGCCTTTGAAGCAGCGACAGGAACCAGGTGGTCATCCTTGGCAAAGATATTTAATACAGGACAAGTAATATTTTTCAGGTCAACCTGTTGATCACCAATCATGGCTTCACCTTTGATCAGCTTATTCTGTTGATAGAATTGACTGATAAATTGTTTATACGCTTCGCCGGCCTGATCGGGACTGTCGAAGATCCATTTTTCCATGCGCATGAAATTCAGTGCGTTATCTTCATCTTCCAGAATGTTAACCATATCCAGATATTTTTGTCCTGTTAGACGGAAGGGCTTCAGTGACAGGAAGGTTGTGTTCAACATTTCGCCTGAAACATTACCGACCGTTTCAACAAGCTGTTCCATATCAACATTGCGTACCATGTGGCTCAGCAGGTCATCCTTGGTGTGGAAATCTACCGGTGTTACGGTGGTGATCAGGTTTTTAACTTTGTCGGTATGCAGCGAGGTATAACACAGGCTGAAAGCACCACCCTGACAGATACCGAGGAGATTGATTTTTTCGACGCCGGCACGTTTGGCAACTTCATCGACACAATTATCAATGTAGCCATTGATATAGTCATCCAGCGTGAGATAACGATCAGCTGCATCCGGGTAACCCCAGTCGATCATATAAACATCCTGACCATTCTGTAATAATCCTTCTACCAATGAGCGACCTTTTTGCAGATCTGCCATGTAGGGGCGATTGACCAATGCATAAACAATCAACAGAGGTGTTTTGTTCGGGTTTTTTACCTGTGGTGTGTAATGATGCAGAGAAAGCTTATCTTCGCTATAGACAACATCGTAGTCGCTAGCCCCAACTGGAATTTCGCCCAGTTCTGTCAGGTTTTGTAATCCTTGCCCCAGTTTGTTTCCGAAGTCCTGGATTTCTTTTAGTGCATTGTCTGGTGTTATATTAAATGGAAACATGATTTACCCCTTAGTTGTTTTTCTGGAAGCAACTTTTTTTCTGGCTACTTTCTTTCTGGTTGGAGCGACTTTCTTTTTCGCAGTATTATTGTTGGTACCTGATGCCGCCCGGTTTGAAGTAATCGATTTTTTGACATCGGCCAGTTCTTTGCGAAGATTGGTAATCTCGGTTCGGAGTTCAGCAATCTCGTCATTTTGATTGTCCTGATTTCCAGCCGTTCCCTTTTGTAATTGACGGATCTCACGCCGCATCTCTTGCATGCGTTTCAAAACCGTATCAAATCCCTTGCTACTCGGTAAGCCCATAGAGCTTGCTGCTTTGTCGATCATGTTGCGTGACGCCTGTTTCAGAGCCATTAAAGAATTGATCATCCGACCATAAACTTCCTGATATTCATCAGAATAGGCAAAGTCAGCATAGGCTTCTTCAGCACAATCTATCCAGAGATCATAAACTTCTCGCATGCTGTTAAGCGTTTCACCTTTCTCAGCCAGCTCCATCATTCTCTGCATCAGACGTTCGATCGTTTCTTTACCAACACGGTGATGAGCATCATTATATTCCTGATGTGCACGTTGGTAGTCCATCCATAAGCGAGTGTAGTTTCGATACTGCTCATGAGTTTCTCTGTCAGGGCCAACACCTGGCGTACCGAGGATTTTATTCATTTCCTCGAAGACAGGATGACTTAAGTCTTTCATTCCATCTTTATGATCAAATAATTTCAGGAATGCATCTGGATCCATCACAGAATCCCCCATGGCACTTTGCCAGGCATCCAGAGGCTGATCCCAGAATGCAGCCAGATCTCCCTGACCTGTATCGAATGCATTCTTGATTTCTTCCATCTGTGACTGCAGTGTTTGTTGCCACTCATCGGTAGACTTATTGACATCATTAAGCATTTTCAAAAATTGAGAGATCCCTTCGCTCATTTCAAAAAAAGCTTTTCCCTGGTTTAACATGCGATGAGCATAAGGTTGTGATTCACCTGTATCAGGGATGAAAGACTCCCATTGTTCCAATGCTTCAATCCATGGGTTACGAGGTTTTTTGGGCTGGAAGGTTCCTGCCATTTGTTCGGACATTTTTGCCCAGGAATCGATATACTCCTGTTGTGATTTCATCCAGTCATCACTCCAGAAAGGAAAGCTATCATTTTTACTCATGTTTTTGACCTCGTGTTTTATTTTGCGGGCGATAATAGCAGCGTTATTGTTGCACCGCAACAAACTATAATGTTAACAGTTTGTTTACTGAAATAAGATAATGGCTTATTTATTTCCCCTATTAGCTATTAAATCATCAACAACTGAGGGATCAGCCAGCGTACTGGTATCACCAAGGTTATCCAGCTCATTTTCAGCAACCTTGCGTAAAATACGCCTCATGATCTTACCTGATCTGGTTTTAGGTAAGCCCGGCGCCCACTGGATCACATCCGGGGTGGCTATCGCACCGATCTCTTTACGCACATGTTGGATCAGTTCTTTGCGTAATGCTTCAGTTGGTTCAACACCGGTCATCAGTGTTACATAAGCATAGATGCCCTGACCCTTAATATCATGTGGAAATCCAACCACGGCCGCTTCTGCAACCGCATCATGCAGTACCAGTGCACTTTCAACTTCAGCTGTCCCCATGCGATGTCCAGAGACATTGATCACATCATCAACACGCCCCGTGATCCAGTAATAACCATCTGCATCCCGTCGCACGCCATCACCACTGAAGTAGGTCCCCGGATAGGTTGAGAAGTAGGTCTCATTAAACCGTTGATGATTGCCATAGAGTGTGCGCATCTGTCCCGGCCAGGATCGTGTCATCACCAGACAGCCTTCCGCTTCACCTTCGAGTTTTTTACCCTGTTCATCAACAACAGCAGGGACAATACCAAAGAAGGGCAGTGTTGCTGAACCGGGTTTCAGATCAGTTGCGCCCGGTAGAGGGGTAATCAGGATCCCACCAGTCTCTGTTTGCCACCAGGTATCCACAATGGGACAACGGCCATCTCCTACCACGTGGTAATACCACTCCCAGGCTTCCGGATTGATCGGCTCACCAACTGAACCCAGTATGCGTAAAGAGGATCGGCTACTTCGTGTGACCAGTTCATCACCTTGCCCCATTAACGCTCTGATCGCAGTGGGTGCCGTATAAAAGATATTGACCTGATGCTTGTCCACCACATCCCAGAAACGACCAGCATCGGGGTAGGTCGGAACACCTTCAAACATCAGTGTTGTGGCGCCATTGCAAAGTGGTCCGTAAATAATATAGGTATGACCCGTAACCCAACCCACATCGGCGGTACACCAGTAAATATCTCCGTCGTGATAATCGAAAATGTATTTGTGCGTCATGGCGGCGTAGAGTAAATAACCGCCCGTGGTGTGAAGCACCCCTTTTGGCTTCCCTGTCGAACCCGAGGTATAAAGAATAAAGAGAGGATCTTCAGCATCCATTTCCTCAGGAGGACATTCCGTAGAAACATCTGCAACCGCTTCGTGATACCAGATATTAGTGTTGTCATCCCAGTTAATATCACCGCCGGTACATTGAACCACCAGAACGGTATGAACATTGGGGCAGTGACTAACGGCCTGATCAACATTGGCTTTAAGCGGGATGGGTTTGCCACCACGAATGCCTTCGTCGGCGGTGATCACTACGCGACAGTCTGAATCCAGAATGCGATCTTTAAGTGCATCCGGTGAAAACCCGCCAAACACAATCGAATGAACCGCGCCAATTCGTGTACAGGCCAGCATGGCCACAGCCGCTTCCGGTACCATCGGCATGTAAAGTGCAATCCGATCACCTTTTTTAACACCACGATCTTTCAGGACATTAGCGAAACGACATACTTCTTCATGTAATTCTTTATAGGTAATCTTTTTATCGACCGAAGGATCATCGCCTTCCCAGATGATCGCTGTTTGATTCCCTCGGGTTTCCAGATGGCGATCCAGACAGTTATAGGAAACATTAAGCTTTGCACCCTCGAACCATTTGATACTGGCTGATTTTTCAGCGGCGTTATATTCCCAGTTTTGAACTTTTTCCCAGGGAGAAAACCAGCTGACAAATTCTTCAGCCTGCTCCGCCCAGAACGTATCCGGGTCATCTACAGACTGTTGATACATTTTCTGATATTTTTCTTTGTTGATCCAGGCTGTGTTTGCGATGGATTCAGGTACGGGATACTTCTTTATTTCAGACATTGAGAACCTCCTTCTGTCGCTTCCTGCGAAAGGTATTTTATAGTTGCTTATGATTATGGTTTACACTGTAGAGAAAGTCACTATTCAAGAAAGAAAACAAAATATAAAGATCAATGAAAAATAACAAAATATTAGACGCTGCTGTCAAAGCTGTAAATAAAGCCTGTATTGTTACTCGAAAAGTTCAAGCTGACCTGACGCAGATACAGCTATTGGAAAAAAATGATAAAAGTCCGGTGACAGTGGCTGATTTTGCAGCTCAGGCCGTGGTTATCCATGTGTTACAAGAAGCCCTGGGTCCGATCAAACTGGTGGGTGAGGAATCCAGTGATGAATTACGCCAGCCTGATCAGCAAACTTTATGTCAATCGGTTGTTGAGGCTGCCCAGACAGTCTGGCCAGAGGCAACAATGGATCAGGTGCTTGATGCGATTGATCAGGGTGGTCACGACGCCAGCGGATCATATTGGACGCTTGATCCGATAGATGGAACCAAAGGGTTTTTACGTGGAGGGCAATATGCCGTTTCTCTGGCACTGATAGAAAATGGGGAGGTGGTTCTGGGTGTACTCGGTTGCCCGAATCTTTCGGCTGATTTTGACCGATCATTTAATGACCCTGATCCGGAGGGTTTGATCTATTTTGCTGAGAAAGGGGAGGGAAGCTGGTTTGTTGCCGCCAATGATCAGGGGTCAGAACCAGAAAGGCTAAACGCATTGCAGAACGTGGGTTTGATCCGTGTTTGTGAGTCGGTAGAATCCGGTCATTCAAAACATGATGACACGGCCAGGATTGTCGAACGACTGGGTGGGGCAGGTGAGTCAGCTCGACTCGATAGCCAGTGTAAATATGCCGTGGTTGCACGAGGTCAGGCCGATGCGTATTTGCGTCTTCCAACAAGAGCAGATTATGTGGAGAAGATCTGGGATCATGCTGGAGGCATGCTGGTTGCGCAGGAAGCAGGTATGATCGTGAGTGATATTCATGGTAAGCCTCTGGACTTTTCACACGGTGCAGGATTGAAGAATAACAGTGGCGTGATCTGTGCCAGCCCGAAATTTCATGATCAAATTATTGCGGCAATCAATTTTCTTGGCATTGGACGCTAGGCAAACAAGTTGTTATTTTCTACCAGTATTTTTAATACTGGTATTAGCAAGCTGTCGTTCAGAAGATCCTGATTACTTTCCTCTCGAAGAAGGTCATTGGCGGGAATATCAGGAAACTTTAGTGATCCGTGATGAAAGTCATACTCGTCGCCGTATCGTCAGAAACCTGCAAGCGGTAATAGTCGAGGACAAAAAACTGTTTGTGCAGGAGTCACAAGGACAAGACCGTGAGTTTTTCAGTGTCATGAGCGAAGGGGTTTTTCGGGTAGATCCGGAGAAGAATAAATCTGAGTTGATCTTGCCTTTACCTCCCGATAAGGAGGATAGCTGGTCACTTAATAGTCGTCTCGGTGTTATAGAAAGCCGTACTTTCGCACGGCGTGATCGGATTCTGACAAAAGCCATACCGATCACACTCACTTATTCTGTGATCAGCACAGATGAAGATGTTGTTGTGAAAGCGGGACATTTCAGGCATTGCCTGAAAGTTAAAGGTAGCGGTTTTACCATCGTCAAAGTTGATCGTGGTAATGGCCTGGCAGAAGTAAAAGTTGAAAGTACAGACTGGTATGCGCCCGGAAAAGGCCTGATCAAAACTGAACGAACCGAGCGATCAGAGAGTACTTTCCTGAAACCAGGATTTTATACTCTGGAGCTACTTAACTACCATTAAGCCATATATGAACCCAGATACTGGCCGCATAGCCCAGTGCAATTGCCCAGGTCCACTTCAGGTGGCTGAAAAAGGTGTAAACTCCCCTGGCCTGCCCCATAACAGCAACACCTGCAGCTGATCCGACCGATAATAATGACCCACCAACACCGGCTGTTAAAGTCACCAGTAACCATTGAGCGTGATTCATATCTGGCATCATGGTCAGCACAGCAAACATCACCGGGATATTATCAACAATCGCCGACAGGAGGCCGACCAGGATATTTGCATTTGTCGCACCAAGACCGTCGTACATCAGACTGGATGTGAGTGTCAGATAACCTAATGCCCCGAGACCACCAACACAAAGAATGACGCCATAGAAAAACATCAGGGTGTCCCATTCGGCACGTGCCAGTGATTTGAAGATATTAAAGGTACGTTGCGGGTTTTCTGCATGGCCAGGATCAAGACTATCGGTATCTTCGTCACCTAAAGCGCGATCACCCATATTTCCACCAACCTCCTGTACGATCTGTCCTCTTCTTTTCAGGTAATATCCAAAGAATTTAAGCAGGCCAAGACCGGTCATCATGCCGAGAACAGGAGGAAGATGAAGGAAGTTATGCGCTGAAACTGCCATGATAATTGTCAGGATAAAAAGTCCGACAACAATCCATGCTCCATCCATCATTTCAACCTGGCCATCAACAGCTTCTGGCTGAGATTTAGGTACGGCCATCGACATGATCACTGCTGGAACTAGCCAGTTCACGACAGCAGGAACTAACAAGGTAAAGAATTCTTGAAACTGGACGATGCCTTTTTGCCAGACCATCAGGGTTGTTATATCGCCAAATGGACTGAAAGCACCACCGGCATTGGCAGCCACCACGATATTGATACAGGCGACAACAACGAACTTAGTATTATTTCCACCTACAGCCATCGCCACAGTGGACATCAACAGTGCCGTAGTGAGGTTGTCAGCTACAGGTGACAGAAGAAAGGCGATCAGGCCTGTTAGCCAGAAAATTGTTCTTAACGAAAAGCCACGGGAGACTAACCAGACGCGTAATTTATCAAATACACCCATGTATTCCATCGTATTGATGTAGGTCATGGCCGCCAGCAGGAACAGGAATAATTCAGCAAATTCCAGTATATTATGCCGAACCATGATCTCGGCCGTATGCGTATCACCAGTTTGCGCATACACAAGTGCCACAATGGTCCAGATAATACCGGCGGCAACGGTGACAGGTTTTGATTTTCTGAGATGAAGCTGTTCCTCGAGAATAACCAGAACATAGGCCAATACAAACAGAACCAGAGCAAGGATTGCCGCCCAATGATCTGTAAAGTTAACCGGATGTGCGCTATGAGCACCTTCTGAAGCTAATGAAAGACTAGGGATCAGTAAGATACATGCTCCAATAATGGAAAGAAGGTAATTCATTTTATTATTCCCCAATTAAACTGCCCTCACAGATTGTGCGAAGTCTATCACTGTTTAAATAATTAGTAATCATATGTTTATTTGCTTTGACGCATAATGTGTGCCAACAATCATGAAAAAAATGTTCACTGAAAATTAATGTTTCAGCCACTTCTGCCGAAGATATTAATGTGGATAAGATACCGACAATGTTAGAAGAACCGATGGAAACAATAACAAACCTGACTCAAAGCTTGATTAAAAGCTCAGTTAAGCCAGAGCAGTGGAAACCAAATGTCACTGTGGCTGCCATAATAGAACGTGATGGGAAGTTCATGATGATAGAAGAGTTTTCTCATGGGCGACTGGTTTATAATCAACCCGCAGGCCATCTTGAAGAGGGTGAAAGCCTGTTTCAGGCCGTGGAAAGAGAAGTGCGGGAAGAAACGGCCTGGGGGTTTAAACCTGAAATGGCCGTGGGTCTCTACATGCATCCTTCACCATCAAGTGAAGTGACCTATCTGAGAATTTGTTTTTCAGGAAGTTGTTATGATCATCACCCGGATCAGCCTCTGGATGATGGTATCCACAAAGTCGTCTGGATGAGTCCCGAAGAGATTCGCCAGAATGTCGACCGGCTTCGTAGCCCTATGGTCTTGAGTTGTGTTGAAGATTATCTGGCTGGGAACCGATTTCCTCTGGAATATTTAAAACATCAATTACGGTAAAAGACCGATATCATCTCTTAACTCTCAAACCTGTACAGTTTGTAGCATGGAGAATAATTGATCTTTTAGCATCAATCTTTTTTTCTTCAACTTCTCAAGATAATCATCGCTGGTATTCTCAATCCCTTCCTCTACTCTGAGAACTTCATGATCAAGTTCATGATATTCTTCAAACAATTTTGCGAAATGGTTATCCGTCATTTTTAGTTTGTGTATCTGATCTTTATATTCAGGTAGTTCATGGATCAGATTGTGTTTTTCTCCAAACATTCTTTTGTTCTCCTAACTTGCGCAAATAATACATTTCGTTGTGTAAGGAACAACTTTTAGTCTTTCTGGGTTAATTTCTTTCCCACATTCGGAACAGGTACCGTAGTTACCTGTTTCCATACGTTGTAAAGCTTCTATGACGAGGGAGAGCTCAATTTCTGCCTCCTGTTTTATGCCATGTAGAACATCATCGTTCTCTCTTTCCGTTGCCTGTTCTTCAGAATCGGGACTATGACCGGTTTGAAAGTCATGATTGATATTTTGTAATCTTTTATGAAGTTCTTCACGCTTCATGATCAGCTCGTCTTTGACGGCCTGGGGATCAAGTTTTGTATTTTCCGTGTCCATAGAAACAATATAATCTAAATCAAGATATTTCTGTTGATCTGGATCAACTATTGGAGGGGATTTTTGTAAAGGGGACTGGAAAAAAATTCTGCTGGATCAGATCAAACATTCCAGATTATTTGCCAGACGATTATTCGCAGCGAGTAACTCTCCAAATTGATCTGCCGGTACAGGTGGACTGAGGAAAAACCCCTGGTATTCATCACAACCATTACTCTTCAGGAAATCCAGGTGATCCTGCGTCTCAACACCTTCAGCAACGAGACTAAGTTGCAGACTTTTCGCCATCGCAATAATCAATCTGGCCAGATCACCATTTTCACCCCCGGCGATGATGTCCTTAATAAAAGCACGATCCACTTTCAGCGTGTCCAGCGGTAACTGATCAAGAATACTTAATGATGAAAATCCGGTACCGAAATCATCAAGGGAAATACTGATTCCCATTTTTCTGAATGTTGTCAGGAAACTGATCACTGAGTCGAGGTTATTCATGGTGCAACTTTCAGTGATTTCAAGATCAAGATATCTGGCTGCGAGACCAGAATTTTTCAGCGCATGTTTAACCTCATCAACAAACGCCTGATGATGAAACTGTTTAACCGAAACATTTACGCTGACGACAAGATCATTAAAACCTTGCTCATGCCAGAGCTTTGTCTGGCGACTGGCTTCTTCCAGCACCCATTTCCCAATAGGAACGATCAGGCCCGTATCTTCTGCAACAGGAATAAAACTAAATGGTGGTACTAATCCTTTTTCTGGATGTTGCCAACGGATCAGGGCTTCCATACCTTTAATTTTTCCTGTTGCTACACAGACTTTGGGTTGGTAATAGACGATAAATTCACCTCTTTCCAATGCATACCGTAACTCTTTTTCCATGATCAGTGTCTGATGTGCACGAGATTTCATTTCTTCATTGTAGAGGCAGAACTGATTGCCGCCAATTTCCTTGGCATGTTTCATCGCCAGATTTGCCTGCTTAATCAGCATGTCTTTATCACAACTGTCCAGTGAGGAGACAGCAATACCGATACTACCCGTGCTGATCAATTCCTGACCATTGATATAGTGGGGTTGTGACAGGGTTTCCAGTAATTTGTTGGCAATCCTGGATACACATTCATCGGAAGAGATCCCTTCAATAATCAGAGCAAACTCATCACCACCAAGTCTTGCCAATGTATCAGTCGTTCGTGTGGCTTTCTTCAGGTTGTCAGCTACCGCTTTAAGAAAACTGTCGCCAACTTCATGACCCAAAGAATCATTGATGTTTTTGAAACGATCCAGATCAATGGTTAGTATTGCCACACTGTTATCCGTTCGACCTGGCATATCCAAAGCGTGATCAAGACGGTCATGGAACAGAGTACGATTGGGCAGATCAGTCAGACTGTCATAATAAACCTGATGCTGGATTTTTTCCTGGGCAAGATACCGTTCTGTCATATCCTGAACGATTCCCAGCATACGGATCACTTTGCCTTGATCGTTTTTGATCAATTCAGCATGTTGATGGACAACCTGTAGTTTCTGATCAGGACGAGCAACCCTGTGCTCAACACTGTAAGGGAAACCATGTTTGAGAGACTGTTGGGTGGCGTGTTTTACTTTTTCCAGATCGTCATCATAGATTCTTGCTTTGAATGCTTCCTGATTAGTGTCGAACTCATCTGGTGATACCGAGAGCAAGTTGTAAACTTCAGCAGACCAGTAAAGTTTGTTTGTTTCAAGATCCCAGTCCCAGTAACCCATTTTCGCTACTTTATGAGCATGAGCCTGGCGAAGTTGGTGTTTATAGAGTTCCAGATCACTTTCACGAGTTTTTAACCCATGACGTACCCGTTGTTTGAAGATAGGTAGATTAACGGGCTTAACAATAAAGTCAGATGCACCAGCATCAAATGATTTCTCAACCGATTCAATATCATCCAGCCCGGTGAGCATCAGGATTGGAACCTGAAGTTGATCTTCCTGTTCTCGAATGGCAGCACAGGCATCATAGCCATCCATGACCGGCATCATCACATCCATGACGATCATGCTGGGAGAATGTTCTCTGACCAGATCAAGAGCCTGCTGGCCATTTTCGGCCGTAATGACTTCATAGCCCTCACTTTGCAGAGCTTTTTCAATGTAGAGCCGTCCGACAAGTTCATCATCCACAACCAGGATGAGAGGCTTGTTTCTCTCAAGGATATTGATATCCAATTTATGCTTCCTGTTTATTCATGAGTGATGTTATGGCAGCCTGACTTTTTTCAAATAAAAGGCTGATCTCAGCTACTCGATTTTGCATATTGTCTGTTTCGCCTGTCCGACATTTTACTTCTGCATCCTGGCAAACCTCATAAAGCCTTTGAATCCCCAGAGCGGCACTGCTGCCTTTTAAGGCATGGATAGAATTTCGCAAGCCTTCAAAATCACTGGATTGAAGGTGAGTTTCCATTTCCATAATATTTTTCGATCCTGATTCAATAAAAGCATCAACAATTAAGTCAATGTTATCTCCCATCATTTCTCTGGTTTCTTCAAACTTGATGGTATCAATAATATCGACACTGGCGTCCAATTCTTTAGTCTTATCTTCAGGAATCGAAATGGTGTCATTGGCAGGTTTGGTTTTATGATCATCCATTTTTTCGACAGGGAGTTGTGAGTTAACAGGAAGCCATTGCGACAGGGTGTCAAAAAGACTTTTTACGGTATAGGGTTTGGTCAGATAATCATCCATGCCAGCATCGAGACACTTTTCACGATCACCCTGCATGGCATTGGCTGTGAGTGCGATGATCGGGATTCTGGACGTATCAGTTTCTTTTTCGAATAATCTGATCTGACGTGTTGCCTCAAAACCATCCATGACAGGCATTTGGCAATCCATCAGTATCGCATCGAAATGGCCCTGTTTTCTGGCATCCAGTGCTTCCTGACCGTTTGAGGCAATTTCAAAATCGAGGCCAACTTTTGTCAGCATTTCTTTGCCCACATGTTGATTCACCAGATTGTCATCGACAAACAAAACTTTCCCTTTCAGTTTTTGTAGATTCAGTTTGAGTGTTTGTTCCATTTGTTGATGAATGAGATCCTGATTTTGAACAGTCGCAATAGCATCAAAAAGTAAAGATTGCCGGATCGGTTTGTTCAGCATGAGATCGAAATGTTTCTGTTTATCGAGGCCAAGCCCTAAACTCATGGAGCTAAGAAGAATAATCTTGAGATCAGCAAAAGCCGACTGTTTTCTGATCTCGGCAGCGACTTCCAACCCTGAAACCGTTGGCATTTGCATATCGAGTAATAAAATATCAAAAGGTTGACCTTTTTCTTGTGCCTCTTTTAGTCGATATAATCCACTTTCAGGGATGGTTTCAGCGACATTTTCAGCTCCCCAGCTTTCAACATACTCTTTCAGGATCAGACAATTGGTTTCGTTATCATCAATGGTCAGAATACGCAGATCATCCATTGAGTCATGACTGAGAGAATCCCGGGCGACAATCTCAAAAGGTAACTCAAACCAGAAGGTTGAGCCTTTACCGACAGCACTGATCAGGCCAACTTCTCCACCCATCATCTCGATCAGGCTTTTGGAAATCGCCAACCCAAGCCCTGTACCACCAAACTCACGACTGGTCGAGGTATCGGCCTGAGTAAAGGCCTGGAATAGCTGCCCCTGTTTTTCTGTCGGGATACCTATTCCTGTATCTTTAACCTCAAAACGTAGTCTGGTTTTATCCTCTGCTTCTTCAACGATTGAAACTTTAATCGTCACTTCACCTTCAGAAGTAAATTTGATGGCATTACTGGTCAAGTTATTGAGAACCTGTTGCAATCGTAAGACATCACCCTTGAGGATGGTTTTTGTTTCAGGTGGAATATAGACAGTAAACTCCAGATCTTTCTGGTGAGCCAGTTTGGCCAGCAGGTCAGCGGTATCCTCGACTGTTTTACGCAAATCAAACTCAATTTTTTCAATATGTAATTTACCCGATTCGATCTTGGAAATATCGAGAATATCGTTGATCACATTCAGCAACATACTGGCCGAACCATGGGCAATATCCACATAGCTTTTTGATTTGGCATCCAGATCCAGATTGTTCAAAAGATCGAGCATTCCCAGCACACCATTCATCGGTGTACGGATCTCGTGACTCATATTAGCGAGGAAATCAGACTTCGCCTGGGCCATCTCCTCAGCATGTTTCTTTGCCTCTTCCAGCTCTTCTTTAACATGCTCATTGGCAATAGCCACACCAAGCAGATCACCGATAAAGTTCAGAGTATCAATTCTTGATTGATCTCTGGAAGGGTAAGGATCGGTATACATAAACAAAATCCCAAGGATCTTCCCATGATGCCAAAGTGGCACAATATAGTGTCCATGGGCCGTCATTCCTTCAAAGGTGTGGTCATGATCAGGGTCGGTAAAGCAGTCATCAGAAATCATTAGCTCACCGGAGATAGCAGCCCGACCACATAAACAGCTGCCCAGTTTTATACATTTTTCCTTATGCATAAATTCTTCAGTATATTCACCAAAAGTAACAAACATCTCCAGTTCACAAGCGCCTTCTGGAAGGAGAAAAACCCCCAGTTTCTTCTGGATGGCCAACCCTTCAGCTTCAGACAAAGCCTCCAGTGACTCGAACATGCGATTTTTCAGAGATTCCTGTCCCTGAAGAATTTGTGCGACCTTTGCCCGGATCAAGGCATCATTTCTGTCCTGGATATGTTGGTTTTCCAGTTCTTTTAAACGGGTGATGTCTGTTCGAATAGAGATATATTCATAAGGTTTTCCCCTCTCATTCATGAAAGGAACAATCGTCGAATCCACCCAGTAAGGTGTGCCGTCTTTGGCGATATTCTTGATTTCATCATGCCAGACATTACCTCTGGCAATGGTGCGCCACATGTTCTTCCAGTATGACAAGGGGTATTCATCACATTTAACAACACGATGATTCGCACCAATAATTTCTTCCTTTGGAAATTTGGTGACTTCTACCATTTTGTCATTAGCATAGGTAATCGTGCCTCGAATATCCGTGATGCTAACAATACTATGCTGATTAAGTGCGTATTCCAGATTGATGTAATCTTTTTCTTTTTCCTTGAATTCTGTATGCAGGCGAGTATTTTCACGATAATGGGTATTGACCCTTTTTGCACCACTTAGCTGGAACAAGAAGAAAATTGGAATGACCCAGGAGAGTACTTGATAAAAATCGGACTCAGCTTGTAAGAGTCGTAGTTCAATAGGAACCATGGAACATACCAGAAATAGCACAATGGTCTTCATGTTATACGACAAAGTTGTGGCTGCAGTCGAAGCGACCCCGGTCACAATGAGCATGATAAAGGCACAATATTCTGATGAACTTTCAGGGAAGATATTCCAGAATAATAATCCCCAGGTTGCCCCGGCTAATGATGAAAGAAAGGTAAAACGAATCAGCCCTTTTTCATAATCTATTTTCTTTTTATCTGCTCGTGAATATAAATATAAATCGATTGCACGCAGGAGAGAGACAACCCAAATAGGATAGACCCAGATAGCTGCTTCTATATCGGCGCCGATATTTGCAAGTATAGTGATATAAAGAACGACACCAATAACAATGGTACCGAAAATTGATGATGAAACATTATTATAAAGTGCACGGACTTGTTCCTTTCTGTACATCATCTTGAAATTGTCTTTTTTCATTATTAATGAGCAACCCTTTCAGCCGTTTAAAATCATTGATAAATGCAAGATCCGCACCATTTTTGATGCTTCATTGATATAATGGTTAGATGACTGACAGTAAAAAAATAATGGTTGGGCTTTCCGGAGGGGTCGATTCGTCTGTTTCGGCATTGTTACTGCAACAGCAGGGTTATGCGATCGAAGGTCTTTTTATGAAAAACTGGGAAGAGGATGACACTGATTCCTATTGCGCCGCTGCGGAAGATGTAAAAGATGCACAGGCAATCTGTGACAAGATCGGCATCAAGCTGAACACAGTTAATTTCTCCATCGAATACTGGGAAGAAGTCTTTGAACGGTTTGTTAAGGAATATTCGGAAGGACTGACTCCCAACCCGGACATTCTTTGTAATCGCGAGATCAAGTTTAAGGCCTTTCTTGACCATGCCACTGAACTGGGTGCAGAAAAGATCGCAACGGGGCACTATGCCAGAGTGGCTGAAAAAGATGGCCAGTTCTGTTTGTTAAGAGGAAAAGATCAGAATAAAGATCAGAGTTATTTTCTCTACACACTTGGTCAGAAAGAGCTTTCCAGAACACTGTTTCCTGTTGGTGAACTGGCTAAGCCGGATGTCAGGCGATTGGCCGAAGAAGCCGAACTGGTCACCCATGATAAAAAAGATAGCACGGGCATTTGCTTTATTGGCGAACGACCTTTTCGTGAATTTCTGAGTCAATATATACCCGCACAAACTGGAGAAATCCAGACGCCGGAAGGTGAGTTGATCGGACAGCATAGTGGCGCCATGTATTACACGTTTGGACAGCGACAGGGACTGGGTATCGGCGGCGTAAAGGGTGCTTCGGAAGAGCCCTGGTTTGTGGTTGGGAAAGACGTTGAAAAGAATATTATTATTGCGGCACAGGGTCATGACCACCCGCTACTTTTCAGTCAGGGGCTGGATGCAAAAGAGTTGCACTGGGTTGCAGGGAAAGCGCCAGGTCAATCTTTCAAATGCACCGCAAAAACACGTTATCGACAGGCTGATCAGGCTTGTTCTGTCGAACAGATTGATGACGATCTGTTTCGTGTGATCTTTGATGAATCTCAACGGGCGGTGACGCCGGGTCAGTCTGTTGTATTTTATGATCAGGACATTTGTCTGGGGGGCGGGGTCATCCAGAATACGATTGTCCATGAGTCCGATCTAAGGAACTCAAAGACCCAAGTTGTGTCATAGTTCACATAATTCGGTACAAGGTGAACAGAATGAAACTAGGTAAATGGATCTCAATCACAGCAGGGTTAATTTTTCTTGGTAGCTTTATTTTCGGGATGCAGGCATCCAGTGAACCCAGTCAGGCAACAGGAAAAGTTTCGTCAGCTCAGGCTTCATCAAATCAATCAACAACAGGAGATAGACTGTTTGCTGCATGGGTAGAAAAAAATCAAAACTTTAAAAAACCGTCAAAAGATGAACTGAAACAATCCTTAACGCCCTTACAGTATGATGTTACACAAGAGGAAGATACCGAACGTCCCTTTAAAAACGAGTACTGGAATAACAAAAAACCCGGTATTTATGTGGATGTTATCTCTGGAGAACCACTGTTCAGTTCAACTGATAAATTCAAGTCAGGTACTGGCTGGCCAAGTTTTACACGAGCGATCAGTGAAAAAGCGATGGTGAAAAAACAGGATCTGAGTCTGTTTGGTGTGCGTACAGAACTTCGAAGTGCCATTGCGGATAGTCATCTGGGGCACGTTTTTGATGATGGTCCAGCTCCAACCGGCAAACGTTATTGTATCAATTCTGCCTCACTTCGCTTTATCCCAAAAGAGAAGCTAGAAGCTGAGGGTTATGGCGAGTTTGTTTCATTATTTAAGTAAGCTGGTTCTAATGCTGTTTTTAATCCCCAGCCAGAAAGTGAATAAAATTAAGTAATAGGTTAAGTTGAAAATCCGGATGGCAGAAAACGTCCGAATGCACTGTCACTGGTTAAAGTGAGT
>JALSSM010000142.1 GCA_026984275.1 Gammaproteobacteria bacterium | reverse complement strand
GCCTGTTTTAGCGCTCTGCCCGGGGGCTGAATACGGCCCGGCCAAACGCTGGCCGATTGAATATTATGCAGAAGTCGCGAAACAGAAGATTGCATCGGGCTGGCAGGTCTGGGTGTTTGGATCGGACAAAGATCAGGAAGTCGCTGATCAGATCTGTGATCAGGCTGGTGCGGAGTGTATCAATCTCACCTCTCGAACCACATTGGCCGAAGCCATTGATCTGTTGTCATTATCAAATTATGTGATCACCAATGATTCAGGGTTAATGCATGTGGCGGCAGCTTTGGAGATCCCATTGATCGCGCTTTATGGATCTTCTGATCCAAACTTTACACCACCTCTGAATGATCAGGCGAAAGTCATTTCACTAGGTCTTGAATGCAGTCCTTGTTTTGAGCGCGAGTGTCCACTGGGACATCTCAACTGTCTACGAAATATAAAACCGACGTCGGTTTTATCTGCGTTAGATAGCCCCACTTCTCCATTGTAATGCAAGTATCTCCTTCTTCTATTCTTATCATTGCCACACGTCAGATCGGTGATGTGTTATTAACGACGCCTTTGATCCGAACGATTAGAAAGGGTTATCCAAATGCAAAACTGGATATCCTGGTTTACAAAAACACTGAAGGGATTCTTGAGGGTAATCCTGATCTCGATTCCATTATCACAATATCCGAACATCCAAATAAAAAAGAGTATTTCTCACTGCTAAAAAAAATCTTCCGAAAATATGATCTGACAGTCAGTGTACAGGGAGGTGATCGACCAACCATTTATTCTCTGTTCGCAGGGAACAAAAAACGACTCGCGATCTTACATTCTGATCGTACGCAAGAACGATGGAAACAATGGTTACTGGATGAGTGGATTTTATTGGACAATATCAAGACACATACGGTGATCCAGAATCTTAAGCTGGCTGACTGCCTTGAACTCGAATGGCAGAGTAAGGTGGTTCCACCTGAACCAGATCAAACAGTTTTTGATACGTTTATTTCTGACCTGCCCTTATTACCGGGGAGAAATCACTTTGTCGTCTTACATCCATTCCCAAGATTTCGCTACAAAGACTGGCACTTTGAGGGTTGGGTCGAGGTCATTCGTTATCTACTCACCACGGATCAGAAAATTCTTCTCAGCGGTGGACCAGGACATGAAGAAAGTGACTTTTGTCAAAGGCTTGTCTCCGTTTCTGACTCTGAAAATGTTATTTCCATAGCCGGCAAAACTTCGTTGGCCATTCTTGCAAAGTTGATGACACAAGCCAAGGCTTATGTGGGGCCTGATACAGCAGTCACTCATCTCGCAGCAGCAAGTGGCATCAGAACCATTGTTTTACTGGGCCCAACCAACCCGATGAAATGGGGTGCGTGGCCTGTCGACTGCAACCTGGAAGAAGGTTCTCCATGGATCAAAAAACAGGATCGACAGAACAACGGGAATGTTATCCTTTTACAGGGTCTGGGTGACTGTGTGCCCTGTTTTGAGGAAGGTTGTGATCGACACAAAGAAAGTCTCAGCCAATGTCTGCAAACAATGCCAGCGCAACGCATCATTGATGAACTGAAATCTATTTGATCAGCTTTGTTTCTTCAAAATGGACCCTGAGAAAATAACAGCTATCATAACCACATAAAACCGGCCTTCCCCTGCATCCAACAATAAGGAATTCAGCAGACAACCTGAGACCATCGTGATCACGATCCCCTGCACTATATATCGAGATTCGAGATCAAGTTGATAGCTCAAAAGCCATTGATAATAAAGCATTCCACTGAAAGCAAACAATCCAATTATCCCCAACTGTGCCATCATCATCATAAATTCATTATGTGGGTTATTCGTGACGACAAGACCTTCCTTATCAGCGATCTTTTTATATTCAGTTTCCAGACTGCCCGTTCCATGACCAAACCAGGGGCTTTTTTTGATCACCTTTATTGTCGTCTGGTAAAACTCAAGCCGATAACGCAAACCACTGAAATGATTATATTCACCGGGAACATAAGCCTTAACATCAGAGACACTTTCATTAATCCGGTTACGGAAATGATCGGATACAAAATACCCAAGAACGACTAACATGAACAGAGCAACAAAGCTGATCAGTACACCACGCCAGTTAAAATATTGAAAGAAAAGCAGAACAACTAATGCAGCAAAGACCACATAGCCTGACCGTCCAGTATTTAGAAATAACAGGTTGATCATAGCCAACAAGGCGATAATAGAAAAAATCCATCGCCAACGTGGATAGAGAATGGCAGCATGCACCATCAGATAAAAAAAGAACGACATAAATATGCCGTGAGCAATACGCCCCTTGAATACAGTGTACTCCTGACCGGGTGGCCCATAAGGGAGTATTTGTAAATATTTCAGGTAGGACATGACCAGCACGATCAGCATGGAAGCGATGAATACAAGAATTGCATAACGCCGCCATTTTTCAGAGATCATGAGCGAAATAATGATCGGTATAAACAATATTTTTTTATATTTACTAAAAACGTGCATGGCCGAATCCCAATCAGCCGAAGTATATGTCAAACCAATGGCGAGTAAGAGATATAGTCCAAGTGCCCAGAGTGCAACACCGTTACTTGTTATGGTATTAAATTTTTGTCTGAAATGCCCACTCAATAACCAGAACAGGAACAGTAGTGCTGTTGATATACTCATCCAGGCTGTGCCTAACGGGATCGAAAACGCGGATAACACCACCATTGCTTTAGCGGCAGTTTCGAAACGACAGCCAAGTTTTTCCTGATACCAGACGATCATTCTTTCACCAATTTATAATGTTTTTTGCTGAGTTCCAGTCCTAATTTGTTTTCCAGTTTCATCATCAGTCGGTAACGCTTATCTTTCCTCGTCAGCACATAAGCCGGATCAGGTTTGAATGATTTTTCGGCCTTTTGATCGAACCAGTCTTTCAAAATTGCCGGATGACTTCCTTCGAACTTTCTCAGTGCTTCTGAATCCAGATCATAGTGTTCGAATTTCGGCGGTTCGTGCCCCCAGTATTGGCTAACCCGATTGATTTTTTCCTGCATCAGATCAACCCGACGAACATGGCCATAATGGTAGATCGGTGCCCCGGCCAGGGCTGCTTTTGGGTACCTGCCTTTTTTATTTTTCTCCATCACCACGAAAAACAGACCATCGGGTGAATAATTTCTGATCGTATTTCTGATAATACGCGGTGCTCGCCGGTACCAGCCTGGACTTATCGCAATCCAGTCAGGACTACCGTAAAAGTGATAGTAATCGAAAACTAACGCTTCCACCTCCGGCTGATCCAGGTAATGCTCCATACTTGTTTTTATAATGGGAAGATCGTCTTCATGCAGCACTTCATCAGCTTCCAGATAGAATGCCCAGTCGCCGGTACAATTGAAATTTGCAATCATCTTCTGCTGAGCATAGACATAGCCACGATCTGTCATCTTCTCATTCCACTTCGTCTCAATGATCCGAACTTTTTCATCCCCAATCGAACGAACCTGTTGCAGCGTATCGTCATCACTCTCACCTATCGCTACAATAAACTCATCGCAGATCGGTAGAACTGATCGTATGCTTTCAATAAAAGGGTAGCCCAGTAATGAAGCATTTTTGAGGAAGGTGAAGCCGCTGACTTTCATGTAATTTTTAATTGTCTGGAGACGGCCAACAGTGTATA
>JALSSM010000141.1 GCA_026984275.1 Gammaproteobacteria bacterium | reverse complement strand
AGGTGAGTGGGTAATACGCTATCGCTGGATTGTGATCCTGCTTTCACTTCTCTTTGTTGTGCTCGCCGCAAGTGGTGGGAAATATCTTGAATTTACTAATAACTATCGTGTTTTTTTTAGTAAAGATAACCCCGAATTACTTGCATTTGATGCACTGGAGAAAAGGTTTTCGAAGAACGATCTGGTTCTTTTTGTCCTTGAACCCAAGGATGGTAAAGTGTTTACAAATGAGGTTCTAGCAGCGGTTGAAGAACTGACAGAAAAGGCCTGGCAAATACCTTATTCCTCAAGAGTCGATTCAATTTCTAATTTTCAATACACAGAAGCCGAAGAAGATGATCTGATTGTTCGTGACTTATATGAAAATGGTAAGGATTTAAAAGTAGAAGAAATTGACAGGATAAAAGATGTTGCACTACATGAACCATTATTAGTTAACCGTTTAGTCTCTGAAAAAGCTCATGTAACCGGTATCTCCGCAACGATTCTGTTACCTGGCGAGGATATGAATAAAGAGCTTCTGGACGTTATTAGTTATGTGAGAAAAATAAAGGCAGAAACAGAAGAAAAATACTCGGATATCAAGGTACATTTATCAGGTGTTGTCGTAATGAACAATACATTCGGCGAATCTTCACGTAATGATCTGGTTAAGCTGGTACCTATCAGTTTCGCACTAATGTTGATTATGCTGGTCATTCTCACTCGAAGTATCAGTGGAACATGTTTGACAACACTTGTCATATTCTTTTCAATTCTAACGGCAATGGGACTTGGGGGGCGACTTGGGTTTCCGATTACACCGCCCTCTGCTTCTGCACCCATTATGATTTTGACTATGGCTATAGCAAATTCGGTACATGTCATTGTGACTTTCCTCCATGCACTACACGAGGGACGAAATAAATTTGATGCAATCAAGGAAAGTGTCAGAGTGAATTTTCAGCCGGTTTTTCTTGCCAGTGTGACAACTTGTATCGGTTTTCTTAGCATGAATTTTTCTGATGCCCCACCTTTTCGACATCTGGGAAATTTTGTAGCCATGGGCGTTGCGATGGCTTTTATTCTTTCGATGACATTTTTACCTGCGATGTTATCCCTTTTTCCTGCTCGTGTTAAACAAATCATCAATCAAGATGATCCCGTTATGTATCGACTTGGTGAATTTATTGTTCGGAAAAGAAAACCGCTTTTATGGGGAATGTCCGCTTTGGTTATTTTTTTGGCTACCTTTATTCCAAGAAATGAATTGAATGACAATTTCGTTAAATACTTCGATGAGTCTATATCCTTCAGAACGGATACAGACTTTCTGACAGAGAACCTGACAGGTTTTTTTAATTTGGATTACTCACTTGATACAGGGAAAGAGGGTGGGATTAATGATCCCGACTATTTAAAAGAAGTCGATGCTTTCGCAGAATGGTTTCGTGCTCAGCCTGAAACCATTCATGTCAGCACACTAACAGACACTATAAAACGGTTAAATAAGAATATGCATGGTGATGATCCTGAGTTTAACAGGTTACCAGAATCCCATGACCTAACAGCTCAGTACCTTTTGTTATATGAAATGTCTTTACCGTATGGTCTTGATTTGAATAACCAGATCGATGTGGCTAAATCTTCTACCCGTCTGATCGCATCATTTGAAACATTAACGAGTAATCAACTGATCGAATTGGATAATCGTGCTTATGAATGGTTGAAAAAACATACATCCCATATTGATGTGAGTAAAGATCCTGCATCAGGCGCTTCCAAAATGTTTGCAAACATAGGAAAGCGTAATATTCATAGCATGCTTATAGGTACAACGATGGCGTTGATATTGATCTCTATGATTTTGGTTCTTGCATTCAGATCATTAAAAATTGGTTTGATCAGTCTTATGCCTAATCTTGTTCCTGCTGCTATGGGATTCGGGTTGTGGGGCCTGCTCGTTGGTCAGGTGGGCCTTGCATTATCGGTTGTATCGGGCATGACGTTAGGGATTGTGGTTGATGACACGGTGCACTTTCTTAGTAAATATTTACGGGCGCGTCGTGAAAAAGGATATGGCGCAGAGGATGCAGTTGTTTACGCTTTTACTACCGTGGGTCGGGCGTTGGTGATTACATCTGTTGTCCTGATTGCTGGCTTTCTTGTGCTATCCCAGTCCAGCTTTGAGTTGAATGCCGGTATGGGATTATTAACGGCTATCGTCATTGCTTTTGCATTACTGGCTGATTTCTTTTTATTACCATCATTATTAATGACGTTTGAGGAAAAAAAACATGCATAAAATAATTTCTTTTTTATTATTAGCTTTTATTGCATTCAATAGCAGTGCGGAAACACCTGAAGAAAAAGGGTTGGCTATCGTTACTCAAGCAGATAAACGAGATACTGGCTGGATTGACTCACAAGTTGATTTACAGATGATTCTACGAAATGCACATGGGCAGGAAAGTAAACGTCATATCAGATTAAAAGCACTTGAGGTTGATGGTGATGGGGATAAAAGTCTGAGTATTTTTGACTCGCCAAGAGATGTGAAAGGTACAGCTTTTTTAAGTTTCACCCATGCTAAAAAACCAGATGATCAGTGGCTGTATTTACCGGCATTGAAACGAGTTAAGCGAATTTCTTCTTCGAATAAATCCGGTCCATTCATGGGCAGTGAATTTGCCTTCGAAGACTTGAGTTCACAGGAAGTCGAAAAATATACTTACAAATGGTTACGTGATGAAGTGCTTGATGGAAAGGACACTTTCGTCGTCGAGCGATATCCCGAGTATAAACATTCTGGTTACAAAAGAATGATTGTCTGGATTGATAAAGAAATCTATATGCCTTTAAAAGTGGAATACTATGATCGTAAGAATTCTTTGTTAAAAACATTGACCTTTAAAGACTATAAAGAATACCTTGGTAAATATTGGCGTCCAGCGAGTCAGAATATGGTCAATCACCAGAGCAAAAAAAGTACCGAACTGATCTGGGGAGATTATAAATTTCAAACTGGTCTTACAGATCGAAACTTTGACAAGAACTCACTTAAACGGGCCAGATGATTAAACAGTATTTCCCGGTTCTTTTTCTGGTATTACCGTTGGTTGCAAACGCCGCGGAGTGGTCTGGTTATATCGGAACGGAAGTGCGACACTTCCCGCATTCCGCACTGGATCCCGTACAGGATCATTCTATCAATGGGTCTGTACTTGCTGAGCCTGAGTTTTATCATGACTGGGATGATGGACGACAGAGTTTCACTTTTGTGCCATTCCTGCGAATCGATCAACACGACAGCGAACGTACGCATTTTGATATCCGTGAGCTGACCTGGTTAAAAGCAGCACAAGACTGGGAATTACGGGTGGGTGTGAGACAAGTCTTCTGGGGTGTGGCTGAATCAAATCATCTGGTTGATATCATCAATCAAACCGATTTGATCGAGAATCTGGATACGGAAGACAAACTTGGACAACCGATGGTGAATTTTGCGCTGATCAAGGACTGGGGCACAGTGGATTTTTTTATCATGCCATATTTTCGTGAACGTACCTTTCCTGGTATAGAGGGCCGGTTGCGGACACAACCCCATGTTGATACTGATCATCCTGTCTATGAATCCTCTGCAGAACAGTCTCATATCGATCTGGCCGTGCGCTGGTCACATGTGATTGGTGATTTCGATATTGGGTTGTCTCATTTTTATGGCACCAG
>JALSSM010000140.1 GCA_026984275.1 Gammaproteobacteria bacterium | reverse complement strand
GGGACTGATCAGTAATCTGGCCAGTGCGACACGTCGTCTCTGTCCGGCTGAAAGTGTTCTGCAAAGCTGGTGATCAAACCCTCTCAAGCCAATCTGCTCCAGTGCATCGTGTGGGGTAAGTTTTTGCGCCGCGCCAGATAAAGCATGTGATAACTTGAGGTTTTCAACTGGCGTACAATCACCTTTTAATCCATCGTGATGCCCCACATACGCCATATTGATAGAGTAATCATAGCGATCTTTTTGAATGTCCTGGCCAGACCAGAAGATCTGTCCACTATCCGCATTGATCAGGCCACAGAGTATCCTCAATAAAGTCGTTTTTCCACTGCCATTACGCCCTTCGATTTGTAATGCTTCACCCCCCTGTATCTCGAAATTAAGGCCGCTAAACAGTACACGATCATCGCGTGAGTATTCCAGATCCTTTGCTAACAGACTGGCCGTCATATCTCTAACCGAATGGATTATCGAGGACGACTGTATCTACACGATCAGGGCCTGTTGATACGATAGAAATTGGCGCTTCCACCAACTGGCTTAATCGCTCAAGATAGTTCCTCGCCTCTACGGGTAACTCTTCCCATGATTGAATACCTTGAGTTGATGTTGACCAACCCGGCATTTCTTCGTAAACCGGTATGCATTGAGCAATGGCATCAGCACCGGCCGGAAGTGTTGTGATTCTTTTCCCTTCATCTTGATACGCCACACAGATTTTCAATGTTTCCAGACCATCCAGCACATCGAGTTTGGTCATACATAAACCCGAGAGACTATTGACCTGTCGTGATCGTCGCAAAGCAACCGCATCAAACCAGCCACATCGTCGAGCGCGACCTGTTGTGGCACCAAACTCATGACCTTTTTCTGCCATGTGTTTTCCAATCTCACCGTCCAGTTCGGTCGGAAAAGGGCCAGAACCTACGCGGGTGGTATAGGCCTTTGTGATCCCCAATATATAGTCGAGACTACACGGACCTACACCAGAGCCTGTCGATGCGCCACCAGCGGTCGTGTTTGATGAAGTGACGAAAGGGTAAGTACCATGATCGATATCCAGCAACATTCCCTGAGCACCTTCGAAAAGTACATTGTCTCCCACTTTCTGATACTGATAGATGGATTCTGTAACATCCGCGATCATCGGAAGCAGATCATCAGCATAAGACATCATTTCGTCATAAACCTGCTGATAATCCAATGCACCGACCTTGTAATAATGTTCCAGAGAGAAGTTGTGAAACTCCAGTGTCTCTTTGAGCTTTTCTGCAAAACGATCAGGATAGAACAGATCGCCAACACGTAATGAGCGTCGTGCCACCTTATCTTCGTAGGCCGGTCCGATACCCCGCCCGGTGGTTCCAATTGCATTGCCACCGCGCATTTTTTCACGCGCCTGATCAAGCGCGATGTGATAAGGGAAAATTAAGGTTGTCGCTTCGCTGATCCTGAGATTCTTGCGAACGGCCACACCCTGCTTTTCGAGCATAACCAGTTCTTCCATTAATGCTTTGGGATAAAGCACGACACCATTTCCGATCAGACACTCGACACCATCACGTAATATTCCAGACGGGATCAGATGTAAGACTGTTTTTTCTCCACCAACAATAACGGTGTGACCAGCATTATGCCCGCCCTGAAAACGTACAACGGCCTGAACGCGATCGGTGAGCATATCGACGATTTTTCCTTTGCCTTCATCGCCCCATTGAGTCCCTACGATTACAACGTTTTTTCCCATAACTATTTAATAATCCATTGTTCATTTTCTTTGATCAGTTTTTTACTGTTTGAATCATCCTCATGACCAGGCAATTCATTGACGATCTTTTTACCCTGGCTACGCAAATTTTCAACGGCTTCGGCCAGTTTTCGATCATCTGACCAGGGTGCGATAATAGTTTCAGTCTGTTTACTTTCAGGATCGCCGGATCGAACCAGTGATTTCAGATCCGTACTGAAACCGGTTGCTGATCTGGCACGACCAAACACTTCACCAATCTCATCATAACGGCCACCACGGGCAACCGCCTGACCCTGACCTGGTAAATACGCAGCAAACATAACACCTGTGTGATAGTGAAAACCGCGTAATTCGGCCAGATCAATATGTAATTGCAGATCAGCAATTCGTGCTGATACCTGTTCAACAATATCAGACAGATCAGACAAAGCCTGCTGGACATTGCTGTCAGCTTTTTGAAAGATTTTTTTTGCTTCCTGTAAGACTTCTTTACCACCATTCAGATCAATCAGAGCCTCGAACATCTTTGAAACTTCTGATGGCAGTTTCCATTCAGCCAGACATCCTTTTAACTCAGGCGCAGCTTTTCTTTGCAAAACATCAAACAGCTGGTGTTCCTGATCACTGTTCAATCCCGCCTGTTCAACCAGCCCACGGAAAATTGCTATATGTCCCATGTCGATAAAAACAGATTCGATTCCGGCTTTTTTTAAGACGGCCAGCATCAAACAAATAACTTCAACATCACTTTCCAGACCATCATGTCCATAAAGCTCAGCACCGATCTGTAATGGGTTTCTTGAAGCAGAAAGTCCTTTTGGGTTTGTTTGTAGCACTGGCCCAAGATAACAAAGTCGATTAGGAGAGTCATTTTTCAGCTTATGGGCGTCGATACGTGCAACCTGAGGCGTCATATCAGCACGTACGCCCATTAACCGTCCAGTCAATTGATCAGTGATTTTGAAAGTTTGCAGATCCAGATCATGCCCTGCACCTGTCAGCAAAGATTCAAGATATTCCATCAACGGAGGAATAACCAGTTCATAACCCCAGGACTGAAATAGATCAATAATATCGCGGCGTAATTGCTCCAGATGTGCAGCCTGAGGTGGTAATACCTCTTCTACTCCTTCCGGAAGCATCCATCTGTTAGACAAACGATCTGCAGGCTTTTTATTCATTTTATTTTTATTATTTTACTATCTGATCCAATATAAAAGGCCAACACCAATCAACATGCAGGTCAGTCCGATAAACCGCAGTGAAGAATCATCCGCCTGTGATGCCCTGAGCATGGCCTCACGAAACGACTTTGGGTTTATAAAAGGCATGATTCCTTCAATCACAAGTAATAAACCCAGAGCTGTCAGTAATTCCTGCCACATCTGGAAAGATCAGGGTTGGTCATAGGACTTGTCATTTCTGGCATCTGGATCTTTAAAGTATTTGAAGAAATCTGAGTCCGGCTCCAGCAACATGACATCATTCTGATTCGAGAAACTGTTCTGATAGGCATTCAGCCGACGATAAAATGCATAAAACTCTTCATCCTGGCCATAGGCTTTTGCATAGGTTTCTGTCGCAATCGCGTCAGCCGCCCCCCTTGTAATTTCAGCCTCTTTATAACCTTCAGCCAGAATCGTCGTAGATTGTCGATCCGATTTTGCGCGAATTCTTTCTGCCGCTTCTTCACCCTGCGATCGTAATTGTCTCGCAATTCGTTCACGCTCAGCACGCATTCTGCCATACACCGATTCACTGATATCATCGGGGAAATCAATTCGTTTCAGACGCACGTCAACCACCTCAACGCCGAGTTCTACGGTCTGCCCATTGGTACGTGTCGTCACGATATCCATGACCTTTTCACGCTCTCCGGCGATCAGTTCATGTAAAGAACGCTTACCAAATTCGGCTCGCATATTATCGTTTACTTTTTGATAGATCAGTAGACCGGCCTGATCCTGGTCACCACTGGTG
>JALSSM010000139.1 GCA_026984275.1 Gammaproteobacteria bacterium | reverse complement strand
AATCTACCTCCGATGGTGAAACAACACCAATTGGCGAATATGCGTAATCATGTTGATGCGGTGCGTAGAATTATTGCAGCTATCAGTAAAGATGATTTTGATGGAGCATCAAAGATCGCCAGTCAGGAACTAGGATTGACTGAAGAAATGGAGCAAATGTGTAATCGATTTGAAAACCAGGATTTCAGAGAAATGGGTCTGGCTTTTCATGAAAGTGGCGACCAGTTAGCCAAGATGTTGAAAACAGGAAACGTTCAGGAGTCACTTCAAGCTCTGAATGTGACGATGGGGCATTGTGTTAGCTGTCATGCAACATTCAGGCAATAATTAGTAATTATGGGGAAGTCTGATCAATCCAGTACATCCTTCTAAATTCCCTAATGTAAAACGGAAGAAATAATCTCCGTAATTGATAGTTCACCAGATTTAGAAAAAGGGATTTTGCCAACAGGCGTTTTAACCCCGCCATTAAAATTGTAAATAGCCTGTCTATCCGTCAATACACTTCCAGCCGCTTCAATCAAAGCATTCGTATCAAGTACGATCGGAACAGTCACGGTTTGTGTCGATAGAGCAGCCAGATTCTGATCGCTTTCTGCATCAAGGCTACCAATGGTCATTTGATTGAGCACCATATCGCCACTCAGGCCAGAAATAGGCAAGGCGAACGAATTTGGATTATAAATATCCACATCAAAAACAACACTTTTATCTTTAGCCGAAAAAGATTTCAATTGAACCCCTTTGATCTGTGGAGCCTGCATCAACTCTTTAACCATTGAGCTACAGCCAGTTATCAACATCGTCATCAGAATGACGGATAATATTTTTTTCATTATTATTGTCTCCTTTTAGACCAGACAGCTCTGATCTCAATTCGTCGTATCATTATTATGGATGCTCTGAATTAATCAGAGTTTTCCTTGCGAGTGACCTATTCTATATGAATCAAAGATACCCGTTAACCAGACAACCAAAAGAGCGAGCGTAGCAATATTGACTGTCTGAGAATGAATGGCAGAATTTGATACTAACTCAGAAATCGTTGCAATGTCAGGGGAGACATTCCCGGATTGAATCTGATCAACGATCGATATGGCACTGTCGAACACACTGGAACTGATCATATAAATAGCCAACAGTGTAATACCAGATAATAAAAACCCGACAAAGTATTTTTTCAGATATAGATGTCCGGCACCGGGAAATACCAGTGCCGAAAGCAGAACGACTTTTGTTGATATCTTCAATTAATTAATTTTCAACCTTTTGCGATTAAATAACTGCCAGCTCCGATCATAAACCCCCCAGCCACTTTTTGGGCAGTCTGTTCAAATCTCAGATCACTGACCAGAGAGACAATTCTTCTTGCTGCAAAAGCATAGGAAATTTTAACACCACCGACAGTCATAATGGTAACAAATACAATAATGGAAATATCCTTCATCATCAAAGCAGACAAATCGATAAACATTGGCAATAAACTCATATAGAAAAGAATGGCCTTAACATCACCTAGCGTCAAAACCAGGCCTGCTAAAAAACTTGTCATTATCCCCGTTTTTTCATTTTCAGGGTTAATTGCGATATCGGATATTTTATTTGTGATTAATAATGTATAGCCAAGGTAAATAAGATAAAGACCTCCGATGAATTTAATCGCCATAAATAAGATAATCATGGATTCAGCGATCAACGATAAACCCGTTATTGAAAGTAGAATAAAAACCAGATCACCCAGAACAATTCCGAAAGCCACAGCAACACCATGAGTTACACCAAACATAGCAGAACGAGTGACCACAAGACCAATACTGGCACTGGGAATCACGGCCAGTGTGATCATGATGATAAAGAATGAAAATGAATCAATGATACTCATGTTATGTTTTTTCTCTGGGATCAATAATATTATCTAAATCAACCAAATCCCAAACGCCACTATTTCTATAAATTCGTTTCCTTTTATTTGGATAATCTCCAACATCCTGATCTAACCTCTGTCCGATAACCATGCAAACGAGCGTTGTTTCACTGTTATTTCTTAATGAATGAGAAGCCGTGTTGGCGGGAAAACCAACAAAATCTCCTTGTTCAAATGAATATTTATCATCCTCTATGACAAGTTCACCCTGGCCAGAAAGAACATAGAGACATTCCTCTTCATGATAATGTTTATGGTATTCGGTCGTATCCTTTCCTGGCTCTACATAGATGATATGAATACCTAAATTCTTAAGACCAACTTTGTCGCCAAGTGACTTATTAAGTCTTACTGCATTAGGATTAAGAAAGTGAGTTCTTTTTTCTCCCTTCATTTTTCTATTTCTTTGGCCTTCACTAACAGATCACGTGTATTCATACTCTATTTCTCGAATTATATTTTCTTTCCTGATTTAACATACCTTACTTTTCATCATTTTACTGAACTAAATTGTACGAAATAGTGAATGCGATCCACATTAAGCCAAGTAATATGAACCCCATTAAAAACACCAGAAAACGGTGCATTACCTTATTGTATGAGCATTGAATCAAGCTATGAATGATCCTCAAGATCACAAAAACCCAGGCAGACACCGGAAGCCAGCCTGGAATGTGTTGTGAGGCAATCGCCAGGGCGCAAAGGGTATAAAAAAGTACAGGAAGTTCAAACAAATGATTGTAATTATCGGACACACGAGAATCCTGTAATCTTTTAGCACGAGAAGACGAAAGTGCAATAGATTGTGGTCGAATATGTTCTTTTTTCATCTCGCGGATACGAATAACAAACATTCGGATACCCACTCCAAATGTGAGAATAGCCAGCGTTGAGCAAGCCAGTAATAAAGATGTTATTTGATTCATCATATTGTCTCCAACCAATCAGAATCTTGTATTAAAAGATCCTGAATACAGAACACTGTAGGCAAAAGTCTGCCGCGATAAAATAAAGAGAAAATATCAATTATCAACGCATACAGCTTCGTTAATAATTACATTCTTATCGAATACAAAATTGATTCTTTATTAGAACCACAATATTATCAAGATAATATATTGATAATATTTACTATGAGTTAATCAAAATGGCATGGCCGAGAGATCATAAAGAGAAAAGCCGAAATAGAATTCTGGAAAGTGCGATGGTTCTTTTTTCCAGTCGGGGTTTTAATAAAGTTTCAATTGAAGAAGTGATGAGAAATGCAGATCTAACACATGGCAGTTTTTATTCACACTTCAAATCCAAACAGGAGCTTTATGCTGAGGCATTTAAATTCGCAGCTAAAAAAAGTGCCGTTGACAAACTTCCAAAGAATTTTGAGAAAGATGATCGTGTTCTGGAAAAGGTACTGGAAAAATATCTTGATTTTAAGCATGTTAAGCAAGACATAACACCTTGCCCATTAACATTTCTTGTCACAGACGTAGCCAATGAGGAAGCTGGAGTACGTAAGGCGTACACGCAATCATATAATCGTCTTGTTGCATTTATTAATAAGCAGTTAACGAACGAAGGTGCATTAAGAAAAGAAAAGGCTTTAGCCATATCTGCAATGATGATCGGGAGCGTCGCTATTGCACGAGCTTTAGAGAACAAAAAAACATCAGAATCCTTGCTTGAAGCTTGTAAATTAATTGGAACAGGACTGATCAATAAAAAATAGCCACAACTTATTTTAAATGATGACGTTACCTTTTATTGCTATAGTAAGGCAAATAAGAAGACCAGACCCTGAGGGATCCCCACAA
>JALSSM010000138.1 GCA_026984275.1 Gammaproteobacteria bacterium | reverse complement strand
TGATCCATTCGCACCACAACCAAAACAGTGATAGAACTGTTTCACCTGACTGACTGTGAAAGATGGGGTTTTCTCGTTATGAAAAGGACAAAGACCCTGATAGTCTTTACCGGCCTTTCGTAACTGGACATAATCGCCAATTACATCAACGATATCGGTACGACTGAGAAGGTCATCAATAAAATCTTGCGGGATCAGGGCGGCCATAGCCTTAGTATAACCATTTCTTGTTTTTGACAGGAGTTTTGAGAGAGGTCTTGCTTAAACTCAGGGTTAGCCAGCAAGTTGTTTCTTGATCAGTCCACTGACACTACCCATATCAGCCCGGCCCTGTAGTTTGGGTTTGAGTATTCCCATCACCTTGCCCATATCTTTCATTTCACTAGCGTCGGTAGCGCTAATAGCGTCCTGAATCAGAGTTAATATTTCATCTTCTGAGAGTTGTTCCGGAAGATAGGTCTGGATAATATTCAGTTCGAAGATTTCCTGATCAGCAAGATCCTGTCTGTTCGCCTGTTCATACTGGGTGATCGATTCACGACGCTGCTTGGCCATTTTGTCCAGAATTGCAGTCACATCTGCATCTTCCAGTTCAATGCGATCATCCACTTCACGTTGCTTGATCGCAGCGGTGATGAGTCGTAAGACACCCAGTCGTGGTTTGTCTTTTGCTCGCATTGCGTCTTTTACATCATTAAGAAGACGCTGTTTCAGTGAATCTGACATCGAGTTGATTTTTTGTTCAGTAGAGGCGCTTTCTTTGCAGGCTGGTTCGAGAAGCCTTTTTCTGCCAGCGCTTGACGGCAGCAGCGGCTTTACGTTTTCTTTCCTGAGCAGGTTTTTCGTAATATTCTCGGCGGTGAACTTCAGCGAGCGTACCGGCTTTTTCACATGATCGTTTAAAACGTCGCAGAGCGATGTCAAAAGGTTCGTTTTCTCTGACCTTAACTGATGGCATTTAGTAATCCTGTATAATTAATTGTTGCATAAATTCAAAAAGGCGCATTATTCTAGTGGCTTAAAAGGAGAAAAGCAAAGATTATGCGCGTTTTAGGCATCGAAACTTCCTGCGATGAAACCGGGGTGGCTATTTATGATACTGAACAGGGCTTACTGTCACATGCCCTGTTTAGTCAGATCGATATGCATGCTCGATACGGTGGTGTGGTACCTGAGTTAGCTTCCCGTGATCATATTAGAAGGATAGTACCGTTAATACAGGAAGTATTAGAGGGAGCAAGAACTCACTCCAAAGAGATTGGAGGGATTGCATATACAGAAGGGCCAGGGCTGATCGGGGCATTGTTAGTCGGTGTTTCGGTGGCACGAAGCCTGGCCTGGACATGGCAGATACCAAGTGTTGGTGTACATCACATGGAAGGGCATTTGCTGGCTTGTATGTTAGAAGAAGAGCCGCCTGAGTTCCCATTTGTCACATTACTGGTTTCTGGTGGTCATACACAGCTAGTGAAGGTTGATGGTGTTGGGCAATATCAGATTCTTGGCGAATCACTTGATGATGCGGTGGGTGAGGCTTTCGACAAAACGGCAAAACTGCTGGGATTGCCGTATCCGGGTGGTCCGGCAGTTGAGAAGATCGCACTCGAAGGTGATCCGGGAAGATATGATTTTCCGAGACCGATGGTAAACCGTCCCGGATTGGATTTTAGTTTCAGCGGATTGAAGACTTTTGCCAGAAACACGTGGGAAAGCGCGGAGAAAGATCATCAAAGCAAAGCTGACATAGCTTGCGCCTTTTCAGAAGCTGTATTTGATACTTTATTTATCAAGTGTAAACGCGCATTCAAAGAAACTGGAATTCAAAATCTTGTCGTTGCTGGAGGAGTTAGCGCAAACAAACAACTCAGAGAGCGATTTAAAAAACTGGACTCAAAGGTCTATTACCCTCGTCCGGAATTTTGTACCGATAATGGGGCGATGATCGCTTACGCCGGATCGCTCAGATTAATGGCTGGTGAGAGAAAAGGACTTGCATTTCAGGCTCAGCCACGTTGGATGATGGAGTCTTTGGGAGCGATAAACAAATTTCAGGGAATATCGTACAGGTTATAATGTAAGGGCATAAAAAAACCGCTGAACTGCACGATGGCTGAACAGCGGTTAACTCTAACAGGAGTTATTTTTCTAGCTAGACAGTTTTTTGCGACGGCGACCAAAAATAGTTCCGAGCAGACCTAAACCAACCAGACCCAATGCACCAGGTTCAGGGACGTCAACGGTATTATTGTCCATTTCGACAGTGCCCTTGATAACATCATTTGCACAGGTCATGCCCCAACCGAATGTGAAACCATCCCCATATGGCAGACCCGTTCCTTCAAGTTCAAGAGCAAAACTGACGATTCCTTCGGCTTCGTTGACAGACCAGCTGCCACCACCAACCTGCTCAACCGCCTGGGCATCTGTATCAACGGCAACTTCGTATCCATTGCGATATCCACCAGCAGAGATGAAATCATCGCTGTAAAGGAAATTAGCACCATTTAACAGGTAGAGCTCTCCTGAACCACCTGTTGAACTCCAGCGATTATCAAGTGAGAAGCCATATTCCCACTCACCATCAGCACTTGTGGAGGCAAGAAATAGATCACCATATCCAATACCATTTCCCCAGCCACTGGCTTCAGTCTGTGTAATGCTGGAATAGAGCCCATCATCAGCATAACCAGCAAAATGAGTAAAAATATCAACGGTTAAAATTGAGCCTGAGATTGATGCATTCAAACCAAGAGTATTGAAAATCGAATCGGTGCCTATAACATCACGTGGATCACTTCCACCAATGTAATTGTCTTCCAGATCAAAATTAGCGGCAGCAGTACCAGAAGTGATGAGTGTGGCCAGAGCGAGGCCAGAAATAAAATGTTTTTTCATGTTCTACTTCCTTGTAGTTTAGTTAAGTATGTTTCCCTTTCAACGGCGTCAAGATTAAGTTATCAAAATAAGATTTTCAATACAGGCGATAGAGTTTTGACAAACTGTATCAATTGGACAGATGAAGTTAATCCTTATTTCTGTGAATTATCGATTATGATGTAATGAATATGAGTTTTCATCGATCACTATCAAAATGGCGTGAAGCGCTGTCAATTTATAAACAGCCTCGCGTCATCGGCATGCTTTTTCTGGGTTTTTCTGCAGGACTACCTATTTTACTGGTGTTTGGCACTTTGTCTTACTGGCTAAGGGAGGCGGGTGTCTCACGATCAACAATTGGTTTTTTTAGCTGGGTGGGGCTGGCTTATGCGGTTAAATGGAGTTGGTCGCCTCTGGTTGATCGGTTATCAATTCCGTTTCTGACAAGATGGCTGGGACGCAGACGAGGCTGGTTATTATTCTCGCAATTTGTGATTATCTTTGCATTGATCGGTATGGCGACAACCGATCCCGCTATCGATCTTAAATTGATGGCTATGTTTGCTTTATTAGTGGCCTTTGCCTCGGCGACGCAAGATATTGCGCTGGATGCTTATCGAATTGAGGCCGTCCCGGAAGAGATGCAGGGGGCGATGTCTGCAAGTTATATGGCAGGTTATCGACTGGCGATGATATTGGCCTCGGCAGGGACGTTGGCGATTGCAGCTCTGGTTGATCCGAGTGAAACAAGTTATGAACATCGTCCCTGGGAGATTGCTTACTTTTATATGGCTGCTTTTATGCTGGTTGGGATAATGACAACCTTATTGATCACTGAACCTGAAATTAAGGAAAACAAAGAAG
>JALSSM010000137.1 GCA_026984275.1 Gammaproteobacteria bacterium | reverse complement strand
TATCCAGTGGGATGGCGACATGAGCGTGGCGGACATGATCAACGAAGGTGTACGTCGTGCCTATAATGATCCAGATAACAAATTACGTGCCTCGATCATGTCTGATCCGGCCGGTGCTCGTAAAAATACCGGGGACAACACCCCAGCCGTGATCAACATGGAAGTCGTTCCGGGCAATACACTGGATATTCATGTTGCTGCCAAAGGTGGTGGTTCAGAGGCCAAATCCAAATTCGTTATGCTCAACCCTTCCGACAGCATTGTTGACTGGGTCGTCAAAACCGTACCAACCATGGGTGCTGGCTGGTGTCCGCCGGGCATGCTCGGTATTGGTATTGGTGGTACTGCCGAGAAAGCCATGATTCTGGCCAAAGAATCTTTAATGGATCCAATCGATATTCAGGAATTACGTGATCGTGGCCCGAAAAATCGGGCGGAAGAATTACGCCTTGAGATTATGGATGCTGTGAATGATCTGGGTATTGGTGCACAAGGACTGGGCGGTTTAACCACGGTTCTTGATGTAAAAATAAAAGATTATCCAACGCATGCAGCCAACCTGCCTGTCGCCATGATCCCCAATTGTGCAGCGACTCGTCATGCCCATTTTGTATTGGACGGATCGGGACCATCGTTACAGACGCCACCCAATCTGGATGACTGGCCTGAGATCACATGGGATGTAGGTCCAAGTGCTTTACGGGTTAATCTCGATACGATCACACGGGAAGAAATTGCTAACTGGAAACCAGGCCAGACTTTATTGCTCTCTGGCAAAATGCTCACGGGACGTGACGCCGCCCACAAACGGATCAGCGACATGCTGGCCAATGGGGAACCGCTTCCTGATGGAGTCGATTTTAATAACCGCTTTATCTATTACGTTGGCCCAGTTGATCCGGTACGTGATGAAGTCGTGGGTCCGGCGGGACCAACGACGGCAACTCGCATGGATAAGTTTACTGAAATGATGCTGGCCGAAACGGGACTCATGGGAATGGTTGGTAAAGCCGAACGCGGCCCGGTTGCCATTGAAGCGATCAAGAAACACAAAGCCGTCTATCTGATGGCTGTGGGTGGGGCCGCATATCTCGTTTCCAAAGCGATCAAGAAAGCGCGTGTTGTTGCGTTTGAAGACATGGGAATGGAAGCTATTCATGAATTTGAAGTTCAGGATATGCCTGTCACAGTAGCCGTCGATGTTAATGGTACGGCTGTACACCAGAGCGGTCCGGCTGAATGGCATGAAATTATCATGCAGAAAAAGACAACGGCCTGAGAGATCAGAAAACAATCATGGAAAGAGATACTCTGCACCGTTTCCTGATCGAAAACACACAGGTTCGTGGCGAATGGGTACACCTTGACGAATCGTGGCAGGAAATACTCAACTGCTCTGACTATCCACCACCACTTCGGCGAGTACTCGGAGAAGCGGCCGCTGCGGTTTGTCTGATGTCTGCCACGATCAAGTTTAAAGGATCCCTGATTCTGCAAATCAGCGGCAGTGGGCCCGTATCAAGACTGGTCATGCAGGCCACATCGGAGGGCGAAATTCGTGGGCTGGCGCAATGGGATGGAGAACTATCTACGACGAGCCTGCCCGAATTATTTGGTGAAGGACAGATCGTGATTTCCATTCTTACCAATCGAGAAAGTGATCGTTATCAGGGGATCGTCGATCTTGGAGGTGAAACTCTGGCCGATTGTCTGCAAACCTATTTTGAACAATCTGAACAACTCAATACAAGAATCCATCTGGCTGCCGATCATGAATCAGCAGCCGGACTTCTGATTCAGAGTTTACCCAATCAACAATATGATAAAACTGAAACAACCGATGATGATAGCTGGAACCACGCTGTGATCCTCACAGACACATTGAAAGATGAAGAGCTGCTTTCTCTGGATGCAAACATCCTGCTTCATCGACTCTTCAATGAAGACGATCTGAGATTATTTGATCCACAAACCATTCACTACAAGTGCTCCTGCTCGCAGGAGAAAATCGAAAACATGATCCGTTCGCTGGGAAAAGAAGAAGCCTGTGAAATCATTCAGGAACAAACCCTGATCGAAATTAACTGTGACTTCTGCAATACAAAATATTCACTGGATGCGATCGATGTTGAACGTGTCTTCGATAGTCAGATCACAGATGGTAATTCTTCATTGCATTAGTGGTTTAGTTTCCAGCTAAAAGACACCATCTTTCCTTTTGATCAAATTCAGACAATATTTCGATGCTCCGCTTCAGCTTCAACAAAGATCCGTTTAACTTCCGGGAAGGTTTTCTTAATCTGTAAACTTAATTTTTCAATGGCTTGTTCAATATCATCGGCTTTGGCTTCATCTTTGAAGGTTGCACTGATATTCAGCAAAATAAATTCTGGCCCCATGTGCATGGTGAGTACTTCATTAACATGATCGATTTCTGGTCTGTCAGTGACGATTTTTCTGATCCCGTCAACAACGCCTTTCCCGGCTCTTTCTCCGATCAGCAGACCTTTGGTTTCTACTGCCAACCAGAAGGCTGTTGCTCCCAGAATCAATCCAATGATCACAGAGGCAATGCCATCAAATTGAAGAATACCTGTGGATTGCGAAAGAAAAATACCGAGAGCTGCAACCAGTAAACCGAGCGTTGCAGCAAAGTCTTCGAACAGCACGACAAATAGTGAAGGATCTTTGCCACGTTTGACTGCTTCAAAATAGCCCCACTCGCCTTTTACTTTATTGAATTCTTTCAAGGCAATAATAAAAACTGTACCTTCAAAAAGAAAAGCCAGACCCAGAACGATATAATTTACCATGACACTTTTCATCGGTTCCGGGTGAATAATATGGTGAACACCTTCATAAATCGATACTCCGGCACCAACGGCGAAGATCAGTATCGCAACAACAAAACTCCAGAAATAGATCTCTTTTCCATGACCAAATGGAAAATCTTCATCGGCCGGTTTCTGTGCTTTTTTTATGCCATAAAGCAATAGAGCCTGATTTCCTGTATCCACTGTCGAGTGAATGCCTTCTGAAAACATCGCCGAGCTTCCGGTGAACCCTGCGGCGACAAATTTTGTGATGGCGACCAGTGCGTTACCAGCCAAAGCTGCAAAGATAGCTTTTTTTGATCCTGACGTTGACATGAATACTCCCCTTTTATTTTTATCTTAAGAAGTTTACCAATTTGCCGCTATACTGGCCATGTCACAATTATCCGAACACAGATTCCTTGAGTTGAAAGCGACGGGTGATCTGCCCTCACCGACTGGCGTCGCATTGAACGTTCTGGAGCATCTGCAAAACAGAGAGATCTCAACTGAAGATATAACCAGCACTATTCAGGCTGATCCTGCGCTGGCTGGACGTTTGATTAAACTGGCGAATTCTTTAAGTCATGCTGATAACAACGCCAGACCAACGGTTTCGTTATCCGAGACGATCTCCCGTGTTGGGCCTGGCGTAACACGCCATATCACGCTCGGATTATCTGTTTTATCGACCAACATGGAAGGTGAATGTCAGGCCTTTGATTACCAGAACTTCTGGTCCTATTCTCTGGCGATGGGAATCAGCACAGAACTACTGAGTGAAAGAGAGCGCTTGTTTCCCAAAGATGAAGCCTTCACTGTTGGATTATTGAGTCATGTTGGCCGTCTTGGACTGGCTAACGTTTACCCTGATCAATACAGTCGAATACTTGAGGCCAATGGCGATAAACCAATCAATGAACTCTTG
>JALSSM010000136.1 GCA_026984275.1 Gammaproteobacteria bacterium | reverse complement strand
AACTGGCAGAAATCTATCAGGCGCTGGAAAGGACAGAAAAGCTGGAAAAGATAGAGACGCGTCTTGAAAATCTGAAAACTGCAAAGTAAAAGATTTCGGAATCCCTGATCAATTCCGGCTTCATCAAGTCATTAGACAGAATGCCTAATGACTTGATTCTGTTGACAGGTTATTTTTTCTTCCTGGCCATCTTTTTGCCGATCAATATCATACGGATCACTCGTTCACCAGCCAGTTCCAGATGTTTACGTGAATTTTTGATCGCTTCCTCAAAGCTCATGTCTTTAGCTGCCGCTGCATCAAGACCATGAATGCCATGATCAAAAACACCACGCGCATCATCGGCCAGACAGCCTCCGATCGCGACGACAGGCACCTTATATTTTTTTGCCGCCTTGGCAACACCGGCAGGGGTTTTACCAAAAGCCGTCTGGAAATCAACACGCCCTTCTCCGGTAATGACGAGGTCAGCACCTTTGAGGTATTTTTCAAGTTCGGTGACTTTAACCACCAGATCAACACCCCGCTTCATGCTGGAACGAGTAAAGGCCATCAAAGCCGCACCCAGACCACCTGCTGCACCAGCGCCAGGTTTTGAGGCGATATCTTTTTTCAGATCTTTCTTGATCAGTTGGCCAAAGTATTTGAGGTTCTCATCCAGTGTTTTGACCTGTGCAGGGGTCGCACCTTTTTGTGGACCAAAGACATAGGCTGCTCCTTTTTTTCCAGCCAGTGGGTTCGTTACATCCGATGCGATAATGATTTTGGTTTTCCTGACCAGAGGGTTGATCTGGCTCATGTCGATAGAAGCGATAACTTTAAGCCGACCCCCACCAAGATGATGAGTGATTTCATTTCCCCCTTTATCAAGAAAACGCACGCCAAGAGCCTGAGCCATACCCGCACCACCATCGACCGTAGCTGATCCACCCAGTCCGATTATAATTGTTTCGATACCCCTTTTCATGGCATCGGCAATCAATTCGCCTGTCCCATAGGTAGTTGCGGTGAGCGGGTTGCGATCTTCTTTTTCAACCAGATGTAAACCGGATGCTTCGGCCATCTCGATGACCCCGGTGACACCGTCACCGAGGATGCCATAACGTGCGGTGACTTTGTTTCCATCCGGACCAGTGACTTTCTTTCGTATAATTTTTCCACCCGTGGCATCAACCAGTGCCTGAACAGTACCTTCGCCACCATCGGCCATGGGAACTTTGAAAATTTTTGCCTTTGGTAAGACTTTTTTGATGCCTTTTTCAATACAGCTGGCAACTTGCAGGGAAGTGAGGTTTTCTTTGAATGAATCGGATGCGATAACTATTTTCATTTTTTTCTCCTTCGTTTTGCGCTTCACGCTTAAACGAAATATTTTTCGTAAGACTTGAACTGGTGATTCTACATCAACCCGGTTTCAATGCCCAAAAAATATATTGTGATGCGAAGGTTTCTGGATTGTTCTTTTCGAATTCATGCCAGAGATCGAGATCGTTTTCAGAGCCCGGATCAGGGTAACAGAATTTGAATTTGCGTCGTGTTTGCAACTCAGGAAATTCAAAACCAATAAAGTGCAGCTCCAGTTTTTCCAGCGTCTCCTTTATTTCTGGTAGTGTGTATTGATGCTCACAGACATGAAAAACCAGATCACGACATTCGGACATGGAAAAGAAATCGGGAGATTCAAGAATTGATCGGGCAGGATGAGTGTCGTCCAGAGATTTAATGATCCTTCTAAAATGACGGATGCCTTCTGGTGTTGCAGGCAAGCCATGTTCCTCAATCAGTTCGCGGGCTTCGATAACCGGTTGGCGTGCTAGTTTGCTATAGAGGGCAATTCTCATCACACCGCCTGGTTTTAATATGTTATTCAGAGCCATCCAGCCCTCAAAAGGCTTCGCCAGATGGTGTAAAACACCATAACTCTCGATAAAATCAAATAGCTTACTATAACCTTGCAGGTTGAGAAGATCGGCTTGTTCGAATTTGATATTTTGTATACCCAATTCCTTCGCTTTACGCATTCCATAAGCCAGGCTATTAAGGCTGAGATCAATAACGTTAACCTGGCTTTTGGAAAAACGTAAGGCTGACCGAATCGGTTGTAAACCGGTGCCACCACCGGCTGACAGGATTTCCAGTCTGCCAGGGAATTTATTATCGAAAGCCTGATCGGGAAAGAGTTTCTTTAAGTAATTTCCAAGTGTGGTGGTCTCGGGACGATCTGTAAATCGCCATCGAGGATATGGGTTTTCTTCATATTGTGTCTGCACTTCGGAGGAGGTTGTATTACTCAGATCTGTTATTTTTCTGATCTGTTTTTTCAGATTTTCTTCTGTTCGGGGTTCGATGATCTGCTGCTGAATCATTTCAGCAGGTTCTTTCAAATGATCAGAGAAATTTAAACTTTTAAGAGGACGATAACAGGCGATGATTGAGACCAGGATTTCATCATGATCAGTCTGGTCAGTAAGGGTTTTGATGAGATGATCTATCTGTTCAATTTCATCGTTACTTTCATCATAAATATATTCATTCAGAAAACATTGTGTTGCCAGAGCGAACAGGAAGTTCTTATTGATAGCTGTCAGGTTGTTTTGCGTAATATCAGAAAGTAGTTCATGACGCTGATGTGTCAACCAGTCTTCCAGCTCAGGATCACAAATTTGTTGCCGTTGTAAAAAATTGATCAGCAACGGATCGTTCTGTTTTAATTCTGTCAATTTCAAAAAGTGGCTAATGGTTTTTCCAAGCCCTCGGCCATCAATACGATCCAGTTTCAAACAACTCAGTAAATCCTCCCGTAGAGATCCATCATTCTCATTGACTTTCAACTGACTCAGACAACTGGTCAGGGCCTGTAAAAAAAGAGGGTTATCCGGGGCCAGTTTATGCGCATGTCTTAACGCTGTCAGGGCCTCATCTGTTTTGCCAGCTTCAAGCCATGCGCTGCCCAGGTTATGAAACCCACCCGCGAAACCAGGATTAATTTCAACAGCCTTTTGATAAGCAGGAATTGCCAGATCAAGTTGACCATTTGCTTTGTAGGCATTGCCAAGATTGTTATGCGTTTCTGCAACGGACGGATTGATCGTGATGGCGTGTAAATAGGTTTTAATAGCTTCTTCGATCTGATCGATGTCTCTCAACGACATTCCCAGATTGATCCACGCTTCCATTGACCGATTGTCGATTGCAATCGCTTTTCGGAACGCCTCGATTGCCTTAGAAAGGTTTCCCTTCGATCGGTATATATTTCCGGACACACAAAGTAAGTCTGGATTGTCAGGGTGACTTTTTAAACCGCGACGCAGTAGTTTGAAAGCCTCATCGGTTTTGCCCGTTTGATAATAAAGACGAGAGAGAAAATGGATAGCGTCAGGGTGATCCGGTGATTGTTTCAGAACTTTCCGGTATCCGGATCTGGCCTGATTTAACTGGCCAGACTGATGTTTCCTGACGGCTGTTTCAAGTGTTGTTCTGAGAGCAGAGTTAGAACTGCCAGATCGAAAAGGTTTTGCTCGTTTTCCCATTGATAATAGAGAATTCACATTGTTTTTTTGTACAGTGATAATGCCACACTTTTATATGAGATTGTGGCTACTATGAACCATACAGGTGGTTAATATGAACCATTTTTAGCAGAAAATACGACTAACCACATCTTCCAGGACAGCTTTGTTTATGCACGAATAGTGATATAACTATATGAAAAATATGATAATAATGTGGCTGATTAATATAATTCCAAAAACTTGGCACGCCAACTGCAATATAGCAAAGCATGCAGGCAGATTTAGTCTGCTAAATGAACAACAACTTATATTAGGAGAAATACTATGAAATGGGAAACACCAGCTTACGAAGATCTGCGATTCGGTTTTGAAGTGACTATGTACATCATGAATCGTTAAGATTTATAAAGAACTAAAAAAACCCGGAGTGGAATTCAGCCTCTCTCCGGGTTTTTTTATGCCCGAGATTTGAAGATGGTTTTGGCGGGGCGGATATTTCCCACTCCTACAAAGTTGTGAAAACTTTCTCGGCGGCGGCTACAGTTTCAGCGATCTCATTCTTCCCATGCTTGCTGGAAACAAACCCCGCCTCGAATGCGGATGGAGCCAGATAAACACCTTCTTTCAGCATCCCATGGAAGAATTTTTTAAATCGTTCCTGATCGCAGTTCATCACTTGTGAAAAGGAAGTGATATTTTCTTCTTCACTGAAAAATATTCCAAACATGCCGCCGACCTGATTGGTCGTCAACGGAATCCCCGCTTTGTTCGCCACATCCTGAATGCCATTTACCAATGTTCTGGCCGTAGCGCTCAACTGGTCATGAAATCCTGGCATCGCAACCTGTTCCAGTGTCGCCAGACCCGCCGCCATTGCCACTGGATTGCCAGAAAGCGTGCCTGCCTGATAAACAGGACCATCGGGAGCAATCTGATCCATGATCGCTTTTTTACCCCCAAAAGCACCGACGGGCATACCGCCACCGAGGACTTTCCCTAACGTGGTCAGATCAGGTGTGATTCCGTAATGTCCCTGCGCCCCACCAAGAGCAACCCGGAAGCCGGTCATCACTTCATCAATGATCAAGACGCTGCCATGTTTCTCGGTGACTGATCGTAAGCCTTCAAGGAATCCGGGAGCCGGCGGAATACAATTCATATTTCCTGCCACGGGTTCAACGATGATCGCGGCGATCTGATCACCGATTTCATCAAAGACTTTTTCAACTTCTTCGATGTCGTTATAAGTGAGCGTGATCGTATGTTGCGCCAGACCTTCCGGCACGCCAGCCGAACTCGGCACGCCAAGCGTTAAAGCACCTGATCCGGCTTTAACCAGCAGCGAATCAGCATGGCCGTGATAACAGCCCTCGAATTTTACGATCTTGTCCCGACCGGTATAACCACGCGCCAGACGGATCGCACTCATGGTGGCTTCCGTACCTGAGCTCACCATACGGATCTTCTCGATGGATGGCATCAGTTCACAGACCATTTCAGCCAAAACGATCTCGATCGCAGTGGGTGCGCCGAAACTCAAGCCATTGGCGGCGGTTTCCTGCACGGCGGAAATCACTTTCGGATGAGCATGACCGACAATCATCGGTCCCCACGATCCCACATAATCAATATAGCGGTTATTGTCCTCATCGATCAGATAGGCGCCTTTGGCTTTTTTGAAAAAGATCGGATCACCGCCGACCCCTTTGAAAGCGCGAACCGGTGAATTGACACCGCCGGGGATGTGGTTTTGTGCCTGTTTAAAAAGTTCTTGTGATCGAGTCATTTTTGTTCCTTCTAATCTTTAAAGAGTTCTGTATATTTTTTTGCGGCAGCCTCCGGATCTTCTTGTCCGAACACGCCATGGATCGCAGCAATATAATCCGCACCAGCCTCAACCAATGGACGTCCATTTTCCGGTGTAATGCCACCAATGGCAACCATGGGAATGGAAAGTTTTTCTCTGGCCTGTTTCAGCAGATCAAGATCCGGCCGACGAGTGTTCTGTTTGGTCTTTGAAGGAAAGAAACTGCCAAAAGCCACGTAATTCGCACCTTTTTTTTCAGCCTCTATTGCCAGATCAAGTGAGTCATAACAGGAAATACCAATAATCGCCTTATCTCCCAGCAGTTGCCTTGTTTCGTCATAAGAACCATCTTCTTCGCCTAAATGCACACCATCGGCTTCCACTTCCTTTGCCAGTTGCGGATTGTCGTTAATGATGAAAGTGACATTGAAATCTGTGCAGAGTTTTTTTAGTTTTTTGGCGTGACTTGGATCAGGATTTATTTTCTCCCGATATTGGAGGATGGTTGTGCCCGCTTGTAAAACGAATTTAACATCATCTAATGAGTCGTCATTGCTTGTGATGGCGTATAAGCCTTTTGCTGCTAGGGAGTGCATTTATTCTGCAATTATGTGTTGTATCAAATGTCTTCAAAGTAATCAGAGTCAATTGTTTTGACATGATATGTATTAACCGTCGATAGCCCGACATTATGTTCTATCATTAGATTCGCAAGACGCTCCCCATCGATCAGGATTATTTTATACTCTACCTGTCTGACAAATTCGTAAACACTTTTTGGAAAACTAGATGTTGTAATAAATATACCTTTTCTTGCTTTCTTAGATGCTAGTGCCCCCGTGAAATCACGAATCTCTTTTACTGGAACAGAGTTTTCCCACCTTTTTGCTTGGAGATATATAATATCGAGTCCGAGCTTATCTTCGTTAATTATACCGTCGATTCCTCCATCCCCGGATTTTCCCATTGCTTGCCCTGCTTCTTTTCTCGAACCTCCGTAGCCCATTGTAATAAGCAAATCTATAATAAGTCTTTCAAAAAAATCAGGGGAGCATGACTTTATAATATCAAGCAATTCTTTAGATAATTCGGAGTGAAGTTTTTGATAAGCGTATTCAAGGGATTCCTCAGGCGTTTGGTCAGTATTATCTATAATGGAAGGTGGTAATAAGCTCCCATTGTCTTTTTTGTTTCTCTTTATAGACTGAAACTCTACAAAATCATCATATCGCGTTAAGAATTTAGAAGTGATTTCATTTGGATTTTCTTTCAGAAGCGATAGCCCTTTATCACTAATTCTAAAAAGGGCTCTTTTTGGAGAAGTTAGCAGCCCTGCTTTTTTCAAATAAGTTTTTGCCCAGCCTACTCTATTTCTAAAAACGGGTTGTCGTGCACTTGGTAAAAGCACCCTTAGTTCATCGTCGGTCAATTTAAATTGCTCTGCCAAAGCATCATGGGTTTCACCCAGTCCATGTTCTTTACCGTCTGCTAAATACTTGAGGAACGGAAGCATTATTTCTTCATATTTTGGAATCATCTTACTTCCTCATTTGACACAAATATAAATTCTATGGAAGAACTCCAGTGGCGTACCAGGAAAAGGAATACCTTCATCAAGTTGGTAATCACGAATTTCACTACGTTTCATCCAGGCTACAGTTTACCTTGAATTCGACTGGGGTGTTTTTGCTCTTTCCCAATCTGATGTCCCGATCTGAGAGATTCCCAAGTATAAGTCTGTGCCTGCTCGACCGCAGATCGATAGTTCAATCCTTTCCCCAATAAAACAGCAATAGCCGAAGACAAGGTACAGCCAGAGCCATGATAAGTTTCTGGTAGTTTTTCAAATCTATAAACTTCGATCAATCCATTCTGTCCATATAAACGATTCTCAACTTGTTCTTCGGCTTCATCCGCGCCGGTGATCAATACAAAACGACAGCCAGCTTCGATCAGTTTTGTTGCTGCTTCATCCAGTGAATCACAGCCAGTTAATGTTCTTGCTTCGTAGTTGTTGGGCGTGATGATGGTTGTTAAGGGGAGTAGTTTTTCGTTGATCGCCAGGATCAAAGTATCGTTACTTAGATCAGTTCCTGATCCTGATCGTAATACTGGATCGAGTACAACAGGTATTTTGTCCGGTAGATCATCAATAATCATTTTGTGTATCGCGTCAACAGTTTCTATTGATGACAGCAGGCCGATCTTGATCGCATATGGTGTGATGTCTTGTAGCAGGTGTTGGCTCTGACGTTTTAGCCAGTCAGGATCGACGGCTTGGGATTCCAGAAATGATTGTGTGTTTTGGATGGTATTCGCCGTCATGATCGGCAGTGCTATTCCACCCAATGCTGCGATGGTTTCGATGTCGGCCTGTAAGCCTGCTCCACCGGATGGATCGAGTCCGGCAAACGTTAAGACAGTTTTCATTCAGAATGGTCTGACGACAGCGAGTATGACGATGGGAATGATCAGCAATACCGGGAATTCGTTAAACCAGCGATAGAAAACATGACCATGTTTATTCCGATCATGTTTGAAGTCGATCATCAATTTCCCGCAGTAGATATGGTAGGCGATGAGGATTGCGACGATTGCAAGTTTTGCATGTAGCCAGCCGCCGTAAGAACCCATACCGACTTTACTGATCATCCATATTCCCAGACCGATCGTGATGATCGCGCCGGGTGTCATGATGCCGAAGAAGAGTTTTCTTTCCATGATCTTGAAACGATCAATGCTGATCGGGTCGTCACTCATGGCGTGATAGACAAACAGGCGTGGCAGGTAAAAAAGCCCGGCGAACCAGGTGGTCATGAAGATGATGTGAAAGGCTTTTATGTAGAGCATATTTTAGATCATGTTCTTATGAAGCATAGTTTTAATTCTGTCTCGAAATTTGACCATGTCTATTTTGCCAACGATCTTATCAAGGATCTTACCATCGGGTGCGATCAGAAAATGTGTGGGTGTTACAGAAACATTTCCATAGGCTTGGGTGATCTCTCCATCAATGTCTAATGCAATGGGGTAGGGGATTGTTAGATCTTCGGCGGCTTTCAGAACCATATCCGGTCGATCAGAAGGCATGGCCACACCAATAATTTCCAGTCCTTTCGTTGAGAATTCATTGTAGAGAGCGATCAGGTCGGGCATTTCTTCCAAACAGCTTTTGCATGTGGTTGACCAGAAATCCACCAGGACGGTTTTGCCACGGAGTTGTTCAAGGGTGAGCGATCGGCCATCAATTGTTTTGTAAACCAGATCAGAAGGTACATCGGGTCTTTTCAGATTGATAGAATAAAAATAACCAGCTGTAGTGATGACAAGCGCGAGAAAAAAGACAAAACGGTGCATTTTATTTTTTAGCATGATTGATCCTTATTTATTTCGGTGATTCGGATTCCTGAAACAGTCTGAATTTAAAGAAACGTCGAATATAAGCATAGACACGTTTAATTCCACTCCAGATTTTAGGAATGATCCAGATAGAAAACAGTATAAAGAGAATCAGAAATATGAGAAAGCCGACTGGATGATTTAATGCGGCAAACAGTCCACCGATAGCGATAAAATCTTCCGTGATCGAAGCAATCCAGTTTGAAAAGGGTTCCGGTGACGTGTTGATCACAGCGCGACTGCCCGCCTTGATGGTATGACTGGTTGCAGCCAGTCCGCCACCGGTCAGAAAAGCGGCAAATTCAACCGCAGGCGTCACTTCACCAACAGCACTGGATGCCAGCATCGCACCGGCTGGTATTCTGATAAAGGTATGGATTGCATCCCAGGCTGTATCAGCACCGGGTACTTTATCCACCAGGAACTCCACAAAAAACATAAGGGTAGCTGTTCCCAGAACGATGGGATTGTGGACGATCTCCATGTTTTGCGGTAGTTCAATATTGCCCGTCATGGCCAATAACCCCAGCATCATCACGGCGGCATAAAGGTTGATCCCACTGGCCCAGCCAATGCCCATGGTTAATGCGATCAGTTCAACCGGTTCCATTTATTTCTCCATGGCCATTTTTTTTAGTGTCATACTCTTGACATGTGAACTGTGTCACATTATCCTGAACGGAACATTAACAGGTAATACTGATGATGTTTAGAATTATAACAATAACAATGAATTTGAAGCGGCTTCGGCCGCTTTTTCTTTTTGTGCTTTCTGTTCTCACCCCTTATCATTACTATTCTTTACCCGTTTTCCAAAGGAGATTCCGGAAATGATCAATGTCGGCGTGGTTGGCGGTACCGGTTATACCGGCGTAGCTTTGCTGCGTTTGCTGGTGAGCCATCCTGATATCAATTTAACGATGGTGACATCAAGATCAGAGCAAGGGTTGCCTGTGGCGGAGACTTATCCGGCTTTGAGGGGACGAACTGATCTGAATTTTTCTCTGCCTGATCAGGAAACATTATCTGAATGTGACCTGGTATTTTTTGCGACGCCGAATGGTACTGCCATGCAGATGGTGCCCGCTTTACTGGATGCTGGAACCAAAGTGATCGATCTGGCTGCTGATTTCAGGTTGAAAGATCCTGCAGAATGGAAACAGTGGTATGGGTGCGATCATGTCTGTGAAGACTTGTTGGCAGAAGCCGTTTATGGCTTGCCTGAGATCAACCGTGATCAAATAAAGGATGCACGACTGGTGGCCAATCCCGGATGTTATCCGACCGCAACAACGCTGGGGTTTTTACCATTGATCGAAGCAGACATCATTTCAACAGAGTCACTGATTGCTGATTGCAAATCAGGAACCAGTGGTGCCGGCAGAGAGGCAAAGGTGGCAAGCCTTTTTGCCGAAGTGAGTGATAACTTTAAGGCTTATGCTGTGCCGGGACACAGACATCTTCCAGAGATTATTCAGACATTGAACAACGCTGCAAAAGGGGCTGATACATCTGTTGATCTTACTTTTGTTCCACATTTGTTACCGATTCTGAGGGGTATTCATGCAACTCTGTATGCTGAACTCTGTGACGAGGATCACGACATTCAGTCACTTTTTGAGCGACGATACACCGATGAACCCTTTGTTGATGTTTTGGCTCCAGGCACTCATCCTGAAACGCGATCAGTCAGAGGATCCAATCTTTGTCGAATAGCGATCCACAGACCTCAGAAAGGAAAACGAGTTGTCATTCTTTCTGTGATCGATAATCTTGAAAAGGGTGCTGCAGGGCAGGCTGTACAGAATATGAACATCATGTTCGGTCTGCCTGAGTCAGCTGGCCTGGATCAAGTACCGTTGGTACCTTGAGTTTTTGAGAATGCGTCATTTATACCTCCAGACTCAAAAAAAGCCACGGCGTCAGAAAACATTATTGTTGATCTGTGCGGCATTGATACTGTTGATCGGAGGCTGGTTACTGCTTGATTATGGAAAGTGGCGGATGATATACCAGGAAATGGCGGGTGTTATTGCGCAAAAAACACTAACAGGTGCAGAGGTTTCTCAGGAGCAGGAAGAAAAAGACAGTCAGCTAAGGGAGCTTCGGAAAAAAATTACCATTCTCGAGAGAACTGCCCAAGTTGATAAAGCGGCTCAGGATGAAGTCAGAAAAGCCATTAGTGAACTTGAAAAAGAAAATCTTGAACTACGTGAAGAACTGGGTTTTTATCAAAACATAATGGCGGCGACTAGTGATAGCCGGGGTTTGAAAATACAGGGTTTTCGGCTGGAAGCATCAAATGATAAACAACGTTATCAGTTTGAGCTTGTCTTAACCCGTATAGTTAAAGGTGGTACAGTGGCAAGCGGTGATATTTCCATAACCTTGACTGGTAGTGGCAATAGTGGGCAGAAAGACTATGATCTGAAAGAGCTGTTGGAAGGGAAGGGTTCTGAGCTTAGTTTCAAAATAAAGCACTTCAAACGGATAGATGGAATTTTCTCGTTACCGGAAGGATTTGTGCCAGAAGTGATTAAGGTTGTAATTCAACCACATGAAGAGAAGGCAAGTCCCATTGAAAAGGTTTTTCAATGGTCTGAAATTATAGCGTGAGGAAATTGAGACGTGTTAGGTAAAAAGAAAAAACGTAAAGTTACTCAGGTGGATACTCTGGTAGGTCAGCATACGGTTGTTTCTGGCGACCTTAATTTCACGGGTGGATGCCATATTGATGGTAAAGTAATCGGCAATATTATTTCTGATGATCTTGATACCTCAGTTTTGACAGTTAGTGACAGAGGTTCAATAGAAGGTGAGGTCAGGGTTCCCTATCTGATTTTAAATGGTACGGTAATCGGTAATGTTTATGCCTATCAGCATGTAGAACTTGCTGCGAATGCCCGGGTCGAAGGTAACGTCTATTACAATTTACTGGAAATGACGATGGGCGCTGAGGTCAATGGCCAGTTGATTCATCAATTGACAGGTGCAGATGAACCCTTACAGTTACCAGGAAATGAAGAAGAGGTATGATATGAAAACTGAAGTTTATAATCCAGAAAATGAAGAATTACTGATTTTTACTGATGCGGCGGCAGAGAAAGTTCGTCAGTTAATTGAGGAAGAAGAGGACGACAGTTTAATGCTGCGTGTTTTTATTTCTGGTGGAGGTTGTTCTGGTTTTCAGTATGGGTTTACCTTTGAAGACAAGATTACCGAAGGTGATGAAATTGTTGAAAAAGGTGGTGTCAAACTTTTAGTTGATCCGATGAGTATTCAATATCTGGAAGGTGCTGAGATCGATTATTCGGAAGGTCTGGAAGGTGCCCAGTTTGTTATTCGCAATCCAAATGCATCAACAACCTGTGGTTGTGGCTCTTCATTTTCTGTCTAGCCATAAATACCACCAAGCAAGACGTTTTTCTTAGCTCCGGTGACCGATGGCAAATTTCCCGGTAAGCCTTCCAGCCGACGTTTCGCCAACCAGGCAAAGGCCATAGCCTCAATACAATCAGGGTTCATCCCATAATCAGCCGATGTAGTGATAGCTGTTCCGGATAACGCATCTGACAGTAAGTTTATGATGTGATCGTTATGAGTCCCGCCTCCGCATAGAATCACTTCATCTACACTTGAGCTAACATTTTTAATTGCTCTTGCCACTGATTGTACGGTGAGGTGTTGCAGGGTTGCCTGGATATCCTCGGGGCGGTAATTTTCAGCCCCTGTTTTTTTGTTTAACCAGTCAATATTAAAATAATCTCTTCCTGTGCTTTTGGGTGCTGGCTTATCAAAGTAGTCATCCTCCAGCATTTTTTTTAAAAGAGCAGGGATCTTCTTTCCACTTTTACCCCACAAACCACCCTGATCATAAGGTTTTCCGAGGTTCAGCAGAATCCAGTCATCCATCAGGGCGTTGGCAGGTCCTGTGTCGAAACCAAGAACGGGTTGATCTGGTGAAGCGGGAAGTAACGTAATATTAGCAATGCCTCCCAGGTTCAGGATGATTTTGTTTTTATCCGTATTTCGAAAAAGTGCTTCGTGAAATAACGGCACTAAAGGAGCGCCCTGACCTTCTGCTGCAATATCCATATTACGAAAATCGGCTATTGTTGTTATGCCTGTTTTCGACGCAATCACATTGGGATCACCCAGTTGCATAGAAAAAGGATTGATTCCATCAGGTGCATGGAGAATGGTTTGCCCGTGACTGCCAATAGCTGTTATTTCCTGCTGATCAATTTTCGCCGTTGTCATCAGTTGACAAGCCGCATCAGCAAAGATTTTTCCCAGGGAGATATTAAGTTCAGCGATGTCTTTCAAAGATATTTTTGCGTCTGGTGATCGCAATTCTGCCACCAGATGCTTAATCTGTTCTGGGTAGACTTGTTCAAGAAAATGTTCCAGTTTGATACTTTGATCAATGTTGAAAGAGACCAATGCTGCATCAATAGCATCAGCACTGGTGCCAGACATCAAGCCTATATAGAGAGACATCTAGTTGATATTTTTCTCGAGAGGGTAAGCACGAGCTGCAACGTCGATTTTAGCCGGTCTAACTTTTTCTTTAGGCTTAGATTTGGCATGACGCGATTCACTGGATAATGAAGCCAGCTGGGTTAAAAGAGGTCTGGTTTGTTGAATGAAATCCTTCATATACTTATCAGGAAGCGGAAGCGATTTAGGTAAATCCACAGTGAGAGGGTTTCTATGAACACCGTCAATCCTGAACTCGTAATGTAAGTGGGGTCCTGTTGCTAATCCTGTTTTACCAACATAAGCAATGGTCTGGCCCTGTTCAACACGATTACCTTTTTTTAATCCGCGAGAAAACCTGGAAAGATGGGCATAGAGCGTCGTATATTTTCCACCGTGCTGGATGATTACGGTATTGCCATAACCATTTTTGACGCCAACAAAAAGTACTTTCCCGTTGCCAGTAGATTTAACTGGTGTCCCCAGTGGTGCAGCATAATCTACCCCTTTATGAGCACGTATTTTGTTGAGAACAGGATGTTTTCTTTTCAAATTAAAGTGAGAGCTAATGCGAGTGAAGTTAACGGGTGTTCGCAGGAAGGCCTTTCTCATGTTATTACCCTGTTCAGAGTAATAACCCGACTCTTCTCCAGCTTCAAAATGAACAGCCTTGAAAACCTTTCCCTGATTGATAAATTCTGCAGCAAGAATTTTTCCATCCTTAATCTTTTCGCCATTTTTGAAAAGTTCTTCATAGACGACACGGAATTCATCACCTTCCCGAATATCCAGAACAAAATCGATATCCCAACCAAAGATGTCAAATAACTGCATGATGATATTGTCAGACAGTCCTGCTTTTTGTCCTGACAAAAATAATGAGTCTGAGATCAAGCCGGCTGAAGTCGCAACCTTTATTTCAGGTTTTTCTTCGATAATTTTAGCTTTGAATTCATCGTCAGTCTTTTTAACTTTCAGTGTGTGTGTCAGATCTGATTCATGAACCAGTTCTTCTACCTTTGAATCATCAAATTTAAGTCTTAAAACCTGCCCTGGTTTTAATCGTTTCAGGCTCTGTGTCTCTTGTCCTATGGAAAGAATCTGGTATAAGTCATTTTTACTGATTGCTAATCGGCTAAAAATCAGAGAGAGATTGTCTCCATCTTTAACTGTTACGGTTTTCCATTCTTCATTGGGTGACGTTTCCTGTGCCAGATTTCCTGATGAAGTAGGGTCCGGTTTTTTATTTGTATCTTTGTCGTTATTTGACTGATCAGCGTGTTTTTGCTCAGATTTATCAACTTTCACGGTAGATTTTGTCTGATTTTCTTTATGCTGGGTAGTCTCAGCGATGGTCTTATTAACCAGGGTTTGTTTCTCTGGTTTTGTTTTGCCGGTGGATGTAGAAGTGTTTTTTTCTACAAGAGGTTTTTCCTCAGGCAGAAGTGGTAACTCGAGTGTTCTGGTAATCTGTTTTGAAGAATGAGTCGTGTTTGAAATTGAAACAGGAGTAAGAGATGTATCAACAGGAAATTGCTTTAATCCAATCAATAGTCCGGATGTGAGAACCAGTAATCCCGCTCCTGACAGGAACCTGTTCCTCCTTTTTTGTTTCCTGGCAGCCGTTGGGTCAATCCATTCCAGGCGAGGTTTGTAGTCATATAGAATGCTGTTTCGCTTCATGACTGGTGTTAGCCCATCCCTTATTTGTATATTTATGTGACAACCATAACTTTTCAAGGGTTTCACGTCAATGTTTGAAGCGTTATGCTACACAGATATTTTTGTACTAAAAGAATGAATGATTAAGGATTAAAAGACACAAATGAATGAAGCATTGGCGATAATTAAGCGTGGGGCAGTTGATGTTCTGCTAGAAGAAGAAATGATAAAAAAACTGGCTGAGAATAGACCTCTGAGAATCAAAGCCGGTTTTGACCCAACGGCTCCAGATCTTCATCTTGGGCATACCGTGCTACTCAATAAACTTCGCCAGTTTCAGGATCTGGGACATGAAGTCATGTTTTTGATCGGTGATTTTACAGGAATGATCGGCGACCCAACGGGTAAAAGTGCCACGCGCCCCCCTCTCACAAAAGAAGAGGTTGCTGAAAATGCCAGATCCTATCAGGAACAGACTTTCAAGATTCTTGATCCAGATAAAACCAGGGTCATGTTTAACTCTACCTGGATGGATAAGATGTCTTCGGCTGATCTTATCCAGTTGGCCGCCAAACACACAGTTGCCAGGATGTTGGAGAGGGATGACTTTAATAAGCGGTATAAATCAGGTCAGGCAATCGCCATACACGAATTTCTTTACCCTTTAATACAAGGTTATGACTCGGTGGCAATGGAAGCTGATGTCGAACTGGGTGGTACCGATCAGAAATTTAACCTGTTAGTGGGTCGTCAATTACAGGAAGCCTGGGGGCAGAAACCACAAGTCGTACTCACCATGCCAATCCTTGAAGGGCTGGGTGGTGTACAGAAAATGTCCAAATCGTTAGACAACTATATTGGTATCACTGATCCCGCTGGTGAAATGTTCGGAAAGATTATGTCCATCTCTGATGATCTAATGTGGCGTTATTTTGAATTATTGAGTTTCAAGTCGATCAGTGAGATTGAGAAATTACACAAGTCAGTAGAAGAAGGTGTCAATCCCAGAGATATTAAGTTTTTGCTCGCAGAAGAAATTGTTGAGAGGTTCCATAACGCAGCCGATGCTGTCAAAGCGAAGGAAGACTTTATCACGCGTTTCCAGAAAGGGGTGATCCCTGATGAGATACCGGAACGTCAGGTTAATGCAGAAGGTAGTGAGATCCGCCTGTCCAATCTTTTAAAGGAGGGAGGACTGACTTCCAGCACATCAGATGCCATGCGGATGATGAAACAAGGTGCTGTAAAGATTAATGGCGAGAAGATTCATGAACAGGTTATGATCAAAAAAGGAACAACTCAGATTTATCAGGTAGGTAAACGGAAGTTTGCAAGAATTGAGGTTGTATAAGATTGAATCTATAAAAGCTATTTTGAAGCTAAAACGAACAGTTTTGTGCAAACTTAGATCAGACAATATTTTGCTTCTTAAACGATGTAGCAGAGACGCTTTTTAAACTAATTTAATTTTTTTTGAAATTGTTGTTGACGCGTCCATATCTCCGTGTATAATGCGCCTCTCTTTCGGGACAACATGGCCCGGCTCTTTAAAAATTAATAGACAAACAATTTGTGTGGGCGCTTACGTAAGCGGTTGTTTTCACGAAATATTTTCGATGGAAAGCCGAGCGTAAAGCGACGCAATTTTTTTGAAAAACCATCGAGTCAAGATTTGCTGCCTTTATAAGCAGCTAAAATGATTAAACTGAAGAGTTTGATCCTGGCTCAGATTGAACGCTGGCGGTATGCTTAACACATGCAAGTCGAACGGTAACAGACCGCTGTGATTTCTTCGGAATGAACTTGGTGCTGACGAGTGGCGGACGGGTGAGTAACGCGTAGGAATCTACCTGGTAGTGGGGGACAACTTGGGGAAACTCAAGCTAATACCGCATACGCCCTTCGGGGGAAAGCGGGGGATCTTCGGACCTCGTGCTATCAGATGAGCCTGCGTTAGATTAGCTAGTTGGTGAGGTAACGGCTCACCAAGGCAACGATCTATAGCTGGTCTGAGAGGATGATCAGCCACACTGGGACTGAGACACGGCCCAGACTCCTACGGGAGGCAGCAGTGGGGAATATTGGACAATGGGCGCAAGCCTGATCCAGCAATACCGCGTGT
>JALSSM010000135.1 GCA_026984275.1 Gammaproteobacteria bacterium | reverse complement strand
TCTGACGGAAGGTTCTATTTCATTTAACCTGAGCCACGAACCCTGTAGAGGTGGTGGCAAGTTAACCTTACGGATTACCCATGATGGAGATGGATTCGATATCGAATCCACCCAGTCATTATTAAGATCAAATGATTCAGATTCGGTACTGCATGGCAGAGGAATAAAACTAGTGGAGTCGTTGACGCAAAGACTGGAATATGAGGACTTTGGGAGAAGTGTAGAAGTCGATTATGTCTGGCAAGAGGAATAAATTATGAGTAAAAAAATTCTGGTGGTAGATGATAGCCGTATGTCCAGAATGATGATTTCAGCGATCATCAAGTCCAGACAACCGGAATGGGAGATCATAGAAGCAGAAGATGGCGTATCTGCCTTAAAAGTATGCGAGTCGATTGATATTGATATGGCTACACTGGATTACAATATGCCAGGGATGGATGGTATTACTCTGGGGATTGAGCTCAGGAAACAATTTCCCGACGCTCACCTATCCATGTTAACGGCCAATGTTCAGGAAGCCGCCCGTGAGAAAGCAGAAGCTGCAGGGATTGGATTTATCGGAAAACCTGTCACTGAAGAAAAAATTATCAGTTTTATTACAGCAGGAGAAGGATAATGATCGAATTCTCGGAAATTGAAAAAGATGCTTTTGCAGAAATTTTCAACATCGGTATCGGTCATGCCGCAGCATCACTGAGCCAGATGATCGGACAGGAAGTTAAATTGGCGATCCCGGTTGTAGAATTATTAGAACGAGATAAGGCCGCTGTCATATTAACAGGCGATAAACAGGGAAATATTACCGGTGTCAGAGAAAAATTTGAAGGCTCTTTTCAGGGTGAAACACTTCTTCTGTTCCCAGAGGAAAGTAGTCTTGAGTTGGTGCGGTTGCTTTTAAGTGAGGACTTGCCATTAGATATGCTGACAGAAATGGAGCAGGAAGCATTAACAGAGGTTGGTAATATTATATTGACAGGGTGTTTATCGAGTCTTGCAGATTTACTAAAAGAAGAAATATCGAATGATTTGCCAATATTTGTGCAGGGTGATGCCGATAATTTACTGAAGTGTCATGAGAAAGAAGAAAAAGAAACAACGGTAATGTTTCTTAAAACCATGTTTGATGTACAGGGGAAAAACATCCAGGGTTATGTCACCTTTCTTATGGAGCTGGATGCAATGGATTTGTTCAGGGAAAAGGTTTCCAGGCTATTCGCTATGGAAATGGAGTCCTAAACGATGGAGTCCGATCAAAGTGTTAGCCCGGTAGAAAAAGCAACAAACGATAATATAAATATTGGTATTATTGTTCTTGATCATGGCGGCTTTATTGTTCAATGGAATCACTGGATGGAAAAGTACAGTGGTTATTCAAAAAGTCATGTGTTGGGAAAATCTCTAAAAGCAGTTTTCCCTGAACTGGTAAATCAACGTTTTTTTTCAGCTATATCACAGGCAATAAATAGTGGAAGTTCTTCCTTACTGGCACAGTCTATCCACAAGTCACCTTTACCACTGTTTGATCAGAACAAGGTTAGAATAGATCAGGCGATAGAAATTCACCCATTAAAAACCGGTACTCAAAAAGAATTCCATTGTTTAGTTCAAATCTCGGATGTAAGTCTGGCTGTCAGGCGTGAAAAACAATTACGCCAAAATGCACTGGATCTTTCACAGTTAGTGAACGAGATCTCAGAAAGTGAAAGCATGACCAATGCAATCATTGCCATCTCTGGAGATGGAATGGTAAAGATCAGCGAGGACGGTTTGATTGAATGTCTTAGTCCACGTGCGGAAGAGATATTTGGATACCAACGAGAAGATGTTCTTGGTCTTAGTGTTACGGAATTTCTTGCGCCAGCTTATGCTGAGCAGGCTCAGTCTTTCCTGAAACAGTTTGCCCGACATAGTACTCTTATGGGAATGGGTGAATGGCGGATATTAGAAGCAAGACGAAAAAATGGTGAGATTATTCCAGTCAATCTTAACTTGATAACGACGAAGCATTTTGATAAGCGACAGATCATATGTATGGTTCGTGATCTTAGTGAAATTGAAGCATCTCAACGTGCATTACAGGAAAGCAATCATGCGCTTGAATTAGCTCTTGATTGTGCCGATCAATGGATGTGGAACTGGCAGGTTGATTCTGGAATAGTGTATCTGGATCGTATGATGCAAATGCTGGGTTATGAAAAGGGTAGTTATGAATCAAGTGTGAAAACCTGGAGAGATCTTGTTCACCCGGAAGATTGGCCAGAAGTTAATATGAAAATGAGACAGCATCTTGATGGTTACAGCAGCAGCTTTGATTGTGAATACAGACTCCTGAAAGCATCTGGTGACTGGATGTGGGTACATGATCAGGGTAAGGTGATTGCTCGTGATAGAGAAGGAAATGCATTACGCGTGATTGGAATCAATCAGAATATTACCCGCAGAAAATTGGCAGAAATTGACGCTAAGGACGCCACTGATAAAGCGCTTGAAGCAGCCCGGGTGAAATCAGACTTTCTCGGTAACATGAGTCATGAACTCAGAACGCCAATGAATGGAGTGATGGGTGTTCTGAATATATTGTCATTATCTGATATGACAGAAGAACAAATGGAATACATTGGTGTTGCGAAGCGGTCGGCAGAATCCTTATTAAAGATGATCGATAATGTACTGGATTTTTCGAAACTGAATGCTAAATCTGTACAACTCGAGCTCATCAGTTTTGATCCGGAGGAAATTTTAGAGGATATCGTTAAACTACTTTCAGAGTCAGCAAAAGAAAAAGGACTATTATTAGATTATTCGATCGAGCAAAGTATGCAAGCCACAGGAAAAATAACAACAGATCCAGACAAGTTACGTCAGGTTCTTATTAATCTTGCAGGGAATGCAATCAAATTTACTCAGGAAGGTTTTGTTCAGATCCGTTTATTAAAGCATGATCATAAACATGTCTTATTTGAAATTGAAGATAGTGGTATTGGGATCCCTCTGGATCGACAAGAAGTAATATTTGATGCATTTACTCAGGCAGATATTTCAACAACAAGAAAATATGGCGGTACGGGATTAGGGCTTGGGATCAGCAAAGAGCTGGTCGAGCTAATGGGTGGTCAAATTCTGGTTGAGTCGGTAGTAGGTAAGGGTAGTGTTTTCTCCTTTACGGTTGAAGATCACACACCTGAAGAACAGAAAATGATAATGCTGAATAATAATGACCATCAAAAAGAATTAGCCTGAGTGTTATAAACATAGCTCAGATTATTAATAATATGAATTCCAAAACAAACACAATTCCTAAAAGACTTGGTAAATACCAGGTCATCGAAAAACTTGCGACTGGCAGTATGGGGGTTGTTTATGAAGGTTATGATCCCGTCGCTGATCGTCCTGTTGCTATCAAAGTTTCGCTTTCTGAACATATCAAAGATAAACAACAGGCTCGTCGTTTCAATGAATTATTTATTCGAGAAGCAAAAACAGCAAGTCTGCTTCATCACCCGAATATTCTGGAGGTCTTTGATTGTGGGATTGATCAGGGGCGACATTATATTGTCATGGAACTGGTTCGGCATGCCAGAACGGTCAAAGACTATATTTCCGACGAAGAATTGCTTAAGCCAGAACAGGCACTTGATCTGATTATTCAATGTGCTGAAGGACTTAAGTATGCACATGTACAGGGTGTTATTCATCGGGATATTAAGCCTGCTAATTTATTAGTCACCGAAAATATGCAAATCAAGATTGCTGATTTCAGTATTGCTTTTGTGACGCAGCCTG
>JALSSM010000134.1 GCA_026984275.1 Gammaproteobacteria bacterium | reverse complement strand
ACCACAGATTGATGCATCAACCATGACGCCTGCCAGCTCTTCCAGAAGTTCAGTATTCCAGTCTTCTTCTTTCATGAGATCAACAGCTTTGGCTGTGCCGACTCGACAAGGCGTACATTGTCCGCAGGATTCGTCTTCAAAAAACTTCATCGCATTCAGCGCCAGTTCTTTTGCACTATCCTGATCCGAGAACACCATGACTGCCGCAGAACCGATAAAACAGCCATACTCATTCAGGGTATCGAAGTCCAATGGGATATCGCCCATGGTCGCTGGTAGCATCCCGCCGGAAGCACCGCCCGGGAAATAACCATAAAACTCATGTCCGTCCAGCATGCCACCACAATATTCATCAATCAGTTCTTTGATCGTAATCCCGGCAGGAGCCAGATGTACGCCAGGTTTTTTCACTCGGCCACTGACTGAAAAAGAACGTAAACCTTTGCGACCATTTCTGCCATGCGAAGTAAACCAGTCAGGTCCTTTCTCCAGGATTTCACGCACCCAGTAAAGCGTTTCCATATTGTGTTCAAGGGTAGGGCGACCAAACAAACCCACTTCGGCGACAAACGGTGGGCGCAGCCTTGGCATCCCACGCTTGCCTTCAATGGATTCGATCATGGCAGATTCTTCACCACAAATATAAGCACCAGCACCACGTCGCAAATGTAATGTTGGCATTGGGTGTGAAAATGGAGGATTCGATTGCAGACGCTCCAGTTCCTGAGACAGAATTTTCCTGACACCGGCATATTCATCACGTAAATAAATATAGACATCATCAATACCCACAGCCCAGGCTGCGATCAACATTCCTTCAAAAAAGCGGTGTGGATCTATCTCAAGATAATATCGATCTTTGAAAGTACCTGGTTCACCTTCGTCAATATTCACAGCCATCAGTCGAGGGCCATCAAAACCACTGACGATTTTCCACTTCAGACCAGCAGGGAAACCGGCTCCACCGAGACCACGCAAACCGGAATCTTCCATGGTTTTCCTGACGGTTTCTTTATCTCGAGTTCCGTCATAACATTCTTCCAGTACCTTGTAACCACCCTGTTTACAGTAATCACCATAACCCAGGTAATTGGTGGTCGCAGCTTCAGTCGCATTGTTGTTAGCGGCTTCAGTAACTCTTTCAGTGGTTGCCTGATCAATGGGATTTTGCCCAACCACTGCGACGGGAGCCTTTTCACATCGTCCTACACAGGGAACTGGCTGGATGCGAACCTGATCTCCCATACTTGTTTTCAAAGCTTCTATCATTTCACCTGATCCGGCCAGATCACAGGAGACAGATTCGCAAACTCTGATGGTTAATGGAGGAGGGGGTGTTTCGTTATCTTTAACAACGTCAAAATGATGGTAGAACGTGGCGACTTCGTAAACTTCCGCTGTTGAAATATTCATTTCATAGGCAAGTGCTACCAGGTGTTTCGATGAGATGAAGTGGTAATGATCCTGAATTTTATGCAGATGTTCAATCAATAGATCTTTTCGTCGGGGTTTGTCTCCCAACAATTGTCGAACTTCTTCGAGTGCAGCAAGATCGACGATTCGACCCTTACCACCCATGCGTTTTTTCTTGATTCGGCTTATGTCAACGGTTGCTTTATTTGCAGCCACGGGAAATACCCCTCAATGTCAATTATTCATCCATAGATCTTACAAGGCAGTAACCATGCCATTAGTTACTGCGGCCATGGTTTAATGTTACTCAGCCCTGTTATACAATACAAATCATCATTTTCAACGTTTCTATCATAAAAAATGATGATTGATAACTTAATTTCCCAATCTGAATTTTGCTCTTTGGAAATGATGATGTAAAGGCAATCCGAAAGATTTTAGTGGCCAACAGGACATGATTCTGACGTTCTTTCAAATTCTATGGTAGATACCAGAATGAGGTTAATTTCCAGAGAAATAATGTGAAGAATATAAACCCAAACCAGTTACTGACTTTTGCCGTTGTGGCTCGCATGAAAAGTGTAACCCGGGCTGCCGAATATCTTCATCTTGGTCAACCAGCCGTTTCCGGTCAGCTTAAACTATTACAGGAACGAGTCGGTGAACCACTCTACCATCGTAAAGGTCACCAGATCGAATTAACCCCCGTTGGGAATGCATTACTGGAATATGCTGAAAAGCTTGAACATGCTTTGCATTTGTCTTGTGAGTATGTACGTCGCCTACAGGAACTGGATACAGGTATCCTTCGTATAGGCAGTACCACAACGATTGCCAGCTATTTCTTACCGAAATATCTGGTTCTTTCTCAGACTTACTATCCGGGTGTCCAGGTTTATATGAATACTGGCGATACACAGGAAATCATCGATAAGCTAAGTGAACTGGATCTTGGATTCATAGAGGGGCCTGTTGAAGATGAAGTTTTACCGGTTGATTATGATCTGATTCCCTGGCGTGAAGATGAAATTGTACTGGTCGTTCGTGAAGATCATGAATTAATCGAAAAATATCCGGAAGGGGTACCTTTGACGGTCTTTAATGAGTACCAGGTCATCTGGCGAGAAGCTGAATCCGGAGCAAGACAACTTATTGAGCAATCGCTTGTCCAACAAGGGATTGAAGCTTCTATCAATATAGAGGTGATGGGAGTTGCTGGTGTTATGGGGTCTGTACGAGCAGGTCTGGGGATTAGTTTCGCTTCTTTGCAGGCATTGAAGCATGCCAGTTCAGAGCTTGTTCCATTGAAGATAAATCCTCCAGCAGGGTTGACCTGGCAATTAAACCTGATCGCACCAAAAGAAAATTTGCGATCCAGAGCGGTTCAGGCATTTTTGCAGCTTAGTATGGAGGAATAGGTTCAAAAAATACTTCTGGCAGTATAACTGCGTACCAGTTATTAAAAATTGACAATTGTTATTGTAAAACAGGTAATTATATGTTTATTATTATAATCAACACGAAGGATTGATTGTAACTTATGGATTATACAGATTGAAATGATACCAGCCATTCAAAAGATAGAAACCCCTGATATAACAGGTACTGCTGAAGAAGCTGTTCGAAAGTTACAGTTAGAAGCGCGTTATTTTGATCAATTAGCCAAACAGTTTCCAACTTATCAACGATCCTTGGGTAAACATGCAATCGATTGTCGGCAGGTCGCTACAAATATCCAGAAAAAAATCAAACATAACTCTTCCGAAGTGCTGTCCACATCATTACGAACAGCCAATGTTTTTTTCACGGAAGGTCGAAGATTACGATTGAAATTAAGAATTAACCTCCTTCGGCAAGAAGCCACAGGACTTGAGCTGGAAGGAGGTCGTTGGCCAGATCTGGAAGCAGAATTTAAGTCACTGGCAGAAGAATGCAGACAGTTGATCGCCCGTTGCAAAATGAGTGTCTCCACTGGCTCCTCGTCTGAAATTGAAGATTTACTTGTAAAAGCCGGTAAATTATACGAAAAAAGTATAAAGTTAAGATTCAAACAAAAAAGTGAGCGTCGTAAAGATGCGACTGTCAGGTTACAGAAAAGAATAGAACAACTTAAAGAACAAGCTGAAACTCTTCAGAATAAATCTGTCACGTATCCTGCACTTTCTACTAAATTCGGACAACTATCCCAACACTGTCTCCAGGCAGCAGCCCGATTGGAAGAAAGGCTTGAAAAGGGTTCGTTTCTTGAAATTGAAAAAGCGATAGCGGCAGCGGATCATTTTATTGATCGGATCAAGCAAAGCCAGGCAAAGACAGAGCTTCCTGAGCGAATTAATCAGGAAGCCGAGCTGGATCAGGAAGCCGAGCTGGATCAGGAAGCCGAG
>JALSSM010000133.1 GCA_026984275.1 Gammaproteobacteria bacterium | reverse complement strand
TGTCCGTAGAAGAAAATATTCTTGCCGTTCTTGAAGTTAGACAGGATCTTTCTGACATGGAAAGAAACAGAATGGCTGAAGGCTTAATGCGAGAATTTCATATCACTCACGTGCGGGATTCTCTGGGCTCCAGTCTGTCAGGTGGTGAGAGGAGACGGACAGAAATCGCCAGGGCTCTGGCAACGGAACCAGAATTCATTTTACTTGATGAGCCTTTTGCCGGGGTTGATCCAATTTCTGTGGCGGATATCAAACAGATCATCAATCATCTCAAAGAACGGGGTATTGGTATTTTGATCACTGACCACAATGTAAAAGAGACGTTAGGCATCTGTGAACGTGCCTATATCGTCAGTGATGGAAGAATTATTGCCGAAGGTGATACTGAAGCGATCCTGGCAAATGAACAGGTCAGAAAGGTTTATCTTGGTGAAGACTTCACGATTTGATATTTTTCAATTTGAAAAGAAATGATATTTTTTATGTGATCACATGAGAATTCTCAGCTATCTTGCTGAACTTGGTTTAAAATAAACGGATATGAAATCATTTAGGAGGGGGAAGCAGACCCCGTTATGCTGTCTGAAACAAGAGAATCACGTCCTGATCTTCAATCTGATCAGGTTTAATTAAAAACATGAAACAAGCCATACAACTCCGACTCGGGCAAAGCCTGACCATGACACCACAGCTACAGCAAGCGATCCGTTTGCTGCAACTGTCGACAATGGAGTTAAGTCTTGAAGTCCAGCAAGTACTCGAATCCAATATGATGCTGGAAATCGATGAAGACGATGGCACGACTCCGGAAAAAACAGACCCTGATCAACAAACGAAAAGTGAATCCGATCAAGCAGATGATCTTTCAGCAGCCGAATTACAAACGCCTGATCGGGAAGTCGGCAAGGAAGATATCCCTGAAGAGTTAGCCGTGGACAGTGAATGGGAAGATACTTATGACATCTCAGCCTCCCTCTCTACTTCGGCAAGCGCTGAATTTTCCGGACAGGATTTTGAAAACATCCGTAATGCAAGCACTGAAACCCTGGCTGATCATCTTCAGTGGCAGGTTGAAATGTCTATCCTCAGTGAAACGGACAAGGCCATTGCACTGGCAATTGTTGATGCCATCGATAAAGATGGCTATTTGACCGCTTCTCTGGAAGAAATTCATCAAACACTGGTGATGGATTCTGAGTTGGAAGTAGAGACCGATGAAATCGAAGCCATATTGACTCATGTGCAATCCATGGATCCTCCCGGCGTTGGTGCTCGCGATCTTCGTGAGTGTCTATTACTACAGCTAAAAGAACTTGATGAAGAAACCCCCTGGCTGGACGAAGCCATACGACTCGTTTCGGAGCACCTCGATCTATTGGCCGCTCATGACTATACTCAGTTATTAAAGAGCATGAAACTGAACAAAGAGCAGTTACTTCAGGTTGAGCAACTGATTCAATCGATGAACCCACGGCCTGGTTCGCATCTGGCAGAATCAGATACTGAATATGTCGTACCCGATGTTTACGTCAGAAAAAACAAAGGCGCCTGGCAAGTTGAACTCAATTCAGATGCGGTACCCAGTTTGCGAGTAAATTCACTTTACGCAAACATGATCAAGCGGGCAGATAATAGTCCTGATAATGCCTCGCTCAAAGCCCATTTACAGGAGGCTCGCTGGTTCATCAAGAGCCTGCAAAGCCGGAGTGAAACATTATTGAAAGTGGCTACCAACATCGTCGAGCGACAAAGGGCCTTCCTCGAATATGGTGAAGAGGCTATGAAACCCCTGGTGTTGCATGATATTGCAGAAGCCCTCGACATGCATGAATCGACCATTTCTCGTGTCACAACCCGCAAATATATGCACACACCACGCGGGATCTTTGAATTAAAATATTTCTTCTCCAGTCATGTCAGCACCACCATGGGTGGTGAATGTTCATCGACAGCGATCAGGGCCGTGATCAAAAAATTAATCGCTGAAGAAAATCCGACCAAACCTTTGAGTGACAGCAAAATAGCCAATTTATTAATTGAAAAAGGGATAAAAGTTGCTCGTAGAACAGTAGCAAAATATAGGGAATCCATGTCGATTCCACCATCAAATGAACGTAAACGCCTGGTATAAATCGGGCATGTAAATGAATACCAGAAACTACAGATATTAAATTTTTTCACTCGCAATGGGTGAAATGAAACCAGAAAAATAAGGAGTGATCTATGCAAGTCAATCTTAGTGGCCATCATATCGATATTACTGATTCACTTAGAAATTATGTTGAATCCAAGTGTGAAAAAATGGAAAGACACTTCGATCATGTTACCAAAATAGAAGTCGTTTTAGAGGTTGTTAAGCAAAGACAAAAAGCTGAAGCAAACGTACATCTTGCGGGAGCCGATTTACATGCCGAAGCAGAGAATGAAGACATGTATGCTGCAATAGATGCACTGATTGATAAACTTGATCGACAAATTATACGGCATAAGGAAAAACTGAAAGATCACCATCGTGGTCGGCGGGAAAATTGGCAAGAAAAGGAAGGCTAAGGATTGCAGACTAACGGATAAACCCAGGTTTTTATAACATGCTAATTAAAGAAATTCTGCCTCTTTCCCGTGTTGAAACGGGCGCTGAGATACAAAGTAAAAAGGCTGTACTTGAGCATTTGTCTGAAATGCTGGGTTCTGACTGCGCGGAGTTAACCAACATGGAAATATTTGAAGGTTTACTTGCACGGGAAAGATTAGGCAGCACGGGGCTAGGCAAGGGCGTTGCTATCCCTCACGGTAGAATGGCAGGTATTTCCACAACAAAAGGGGCCTTTTTAAAACTTCAGGAAGGTGTGGATTTTGACGCTGTAGACAATAAACCTGTTGACATGTTTTTTGCTCTTTTAGTCCCGGAAGAATCTACTGACGAGCACCTGCAAATACTCTCACGACTGGCAGAAATGTTCAGTGATGATGGGTTTCTCGAGCGCCTCCGCAATCAGAATGATTCAGAAACTATTTTTAATATGTTAACGACAGGGGCTTCCTGATCATACGGTAGCGAAATTCATGGCTCACATTACTGTTAACAAACTGTTTGAGAGCCATGCGGAAGAACTGAGTTTACTCTGGGTTGCAGGTCGGGCCGGTGGTATCAGAAAGATCTCACTGGAAAATTCTGATACAGATTCAGGTACAAAGATCAGTGGCATGGTTGATGATCTGGAAGCGACCCAGACCATAGAAGACACTCTGATTGAGTTTTCACCTAACAAATCCCTGATCGGTCATCTCAGTCTGATCCACCCAAACCAGATACAGGTCCTGGGCAAAACTGAGGTTAACTATCTCAATAACTTAAAAACGATTTTTAAACAGGATGCCATCAACAAGTTGATGGGGCTGGAACCCGATTTAATCATTCTGACGGAAGGGCAGGAAGCTCCTGATCTACTCACAAACCTTTGTGAAGAGACTCAAACACCACTGATCTCAACCAGACGATCCAGTAATAAACTGGTTGGTGATCTGAATTATTATCTTTCCAACCTGCTGACCGAAGTCACGACCATTCATGGCGTGTATATGGAAATCGTAACGATCGGTGTCTTACTGGTCGGTGAGAGTGGTGTCGGTAAAAGTGAGCTGGCCGTCGAATTAATCACCAGAGGACATCGACTGATCGCTGATGATGTACCTGAATTCAGACGTATTGCCCCTGATACGATCAATGGAACATGCCCCAATGAGTTAACCAATTTCCTTGAGTTGCGTGGTCTGGGAATAATCAATATCCGTGAGTTATTTGGCGCCGGTGCTGTAAAACAA
>JALSSM010000132.1 GCA_026984275.1 Gammaproteobacteria bacterium | reverse complement strand
CTTCCATATTTGCGATCTCTTCCTGCGCTTTCTGAAGATTTTCCTGCATCTTCTGAGCCTGTTTCATGATGTTTCCCAAACCACCTTTCATATCATTTTTCTCCTGTTTGACTCCCCTTTATTGGTCGAATGCTTTCCTCGATAATCGTCGCATCAAATGCTTCACAAATAGCTTGCACACCCGGATCAGATTTTATCACCTGTCGGGCTTCATCCAGAAGTTTTTGTTCTTCTTTTGATTGTTTTAACTTTGGAGTTTCCTTTCCTTCCAGTGAATTTTCAGTAATGATCAGTCTCAGACCTTTATCAAACTTTTTCCGTAGCGCCTGCTGAAGTTGCTCTTCCATGCGGCGGGTTTTCATAGTGCCGGGAGGCATCAATAAATGAAATTCATTATTTTCGTACTTTTCCAGCGCACAACTGATCGCCAGCTGTTTAGGCAAACCATCAAGATCAAGCGCCTCAACAACCCTGTGCCAATTATCAGGCCGTGCCTCTATACTACTTTTTGATTTGTTTGAATCAATGATGGCTTCAACATCATTCTCAGAAGACATTGAAGCGGATCTTTCTTCTGGTGTTTTTTGAATATTATTCGCTAGTTCAGATCCTGGTTTCGACTTTTTTTTTACTTGTGTAGACCTCCCCACCACTTCTGCTTCCATATTCTGGAACGCCAGCATTCGTAAGAGAATCATCTCAAAACCACTTCGAGGTTCCGGGTGGAAAGGTAAATCCCGCTGCCCGATCAAAGTGATTTGATAATATAACTGGCATTCTTCAGGTGTCAGTAATGCTGCGATCTTTTCCAGACGTTCATTATCGCGATGATCATTACGTGCCTCTGGTACGAGTTGTTTAACCGCAACAGCCTGTAGCTGGATCAGTAATTCAGCCAGAATAGCCTGATAATCGGGACTCAGCTCATCCAGTTGTTCGATTCTTTCCAATACTGAAAATGCGTCTTTATTTGCCAATAATTCCAGCAATCCAAGAACCTGATCTTTATCAATGGTGCCAAGCATACTGGCCACTTCATCGGCCCTCAGCTCTCCCCCACCAAAAGAAATTGCCTGATCAAGCAGGCTCAATGCATCACGTAAACTGCCATCAGCCGCAAAGGCGATCATCTCCAGTGATCGTTCATCCGAATTGATCTTTTCCTGTTCAAGAATATATTTTAATTGCTGTTCGATCTGATCCGATGTGATTCTTTTCAGATTAAACTGCAGACAACGAGAGAGAATGGTTGGTGGAATCTTTTTCGGATCAGTCGTCGCCAGTAAAAATTTGATATGTGGAGGCGGCTCTTCCAGTGTCTTCAACAATGCATTAAAACTGCTTTTTGAAAACATGTGAACCTCATCAATGAGATAGACTTTGTAACGTCCCCGTGTCGGCGCATATTGGACATTGTCCAGCAGATCACGGGTATCATCTACACCGGTACGCGAAGCCGCATCGACTTCGATCAGATCGACAAAACGTCCTTCGTCTATTTCGACACAGGAACTACATTGACCACAGGGAGTAGCGCTGACACCCTGTTCACAATTGAGACTTTTGGCCAATATCCTCGCTACGGTCGTCTTACCCACACCACGAGTACCTGTAAAAAGATAGGCGTGATGCAAACGATCACCATCCAGCGCGTTGGTCAAAGCCTGCAACACATGCCGTTGACCGACTAACTCTTCAAAACAATGAGGGCGCCACTTTCGGGCCAGAACCTGATAACTCATAATTGATATTATAAATCAGCCAGCATGGGAATTGCGGATTATTTTGCAGGAGAATTTTTGTTAAAAAGATACTTGAATAAGGCGGCGGCCACACCCGCCACACCCCGGCACCCGCATCCGCTGCTGCCGCTGCTCCCTTCCGGGCCTGACGGGGTTCACAACTTCGCGTCGCGGGGGGACTGATGCAGCCACCATCGAAACGAAGCGCATTCTATCACAGGATGACGATTGTTTGGGAAAGATTATCGAATGATCGACTCACTCAGTCTAAGCGTATAGATTGGGAAAGAAAGCTCAGGAGACACCGATGATTTCGGTGTCTCCGCAGATTGTTTATGACGCTATTGCTGACCCTGCGTAGACTTTTTACAGGTATTAACACCCAGTAATGAATAGGCAGGACAGAAATTCATTACACCGGTTAATAATGGCACTATCCCAACGGCACCCCACCAGTTATGTGTTACGACACCCCAGCCAATAATGGCCAGACCAACAACCACTCTTAAGATCTTATCAATACCACCAACATTTGATTTCATAATACACCTCAATAATTTTTTGAGGGTTTATTGTTGATCAGTTTAGATCCATTGATCAGTGACTTTGTTACATAACTTTCAAGATAACGAAGCCTATTTCTTATCTACTTTTTGCAAAAGAACCCATTCATTAAGGATCTCAATTTCACCACGAGCCAGTTTAATCGATCCCCGCACTTCAAAATCCTTCAGTATTCTACTGATCACTTCTCTGGCTGTTCCCAGCTCTTCTGCAATATGCTGATGAGTCGTGTGTAGTTTGTTGGTATTTTCTTTATTTTCTATCAACCATAATGCCAGGCGAGAATCCATTCTGCGAAAGGCTATTTCTTCGATAACAGAAATGACATCTGTAAGACGTTTTGAAATTAGATCAAAAATAAAGTGTCGCCATGAAGATGACTCATCCATCCATATTCTGACAGTTGATGCAGGGATCATGATCGCTTTAATTTCTGTCTCTGTGACCGCCAGAGCCGGTGATTGAGCATGGTTGAGAATACAGGAAGCCGTTAGTATGCAGCTTTCCCCTGGACCGATGCGATACAAAGTAATCTCTCTTCCATTCTCACCAATTTTAAATACACGAACGGTTCCCTCAAGGATTAAGCTCAGATTCTTACATACATCTCCCGGACTGATCACTTCATACTTCTCGGGCGCATTGACGATAGAAACAGACTGAATAAATTTTTCGTAGAAATCGCCAGAATCTTCAAGAAAAGGAAAAGCTTTCTGGATTTGATGACTGGTTTCGGTATCAATCTGCATGGTTTTACGGATGACGCATGGAAACCAGTTCGATTATTTCGGTAAGTACTTCAAGGGATCGACTGACTTCCCATCTTTGCGGATCTCAAAGTGTAGCTTGGTCATGTTGGTACCGGTATTACCCATTTCTGCGATTGGTTGGCCGGCACTAACGGTTGTGCCTTCGTTAACCAGCAAACGACTATTATGAGCGTAGGCACTCAAAAATGTTTTATTATGTTTAATAATAATCAGATTCCCATAACCGACCAGACCACTACCACTATAAACCACATTCCCGGCAGCGGCCGCTTTTACTGTTTGCCCCATTTTACCTTTAATATCTATGCCGTTTCGCCCTGATACGGTGTCAGATGAAACCAGTTTTCCTTTAGTGGGCCATTGCCATTGGCTAATTTTCGCAGGCAGCTTTTGTGTTTGTTTAACGACTGGAGCCTGTTTAGCGATCGAGCCCGTTTTAGTTTCAGGTTTTTTGGAAACTGGAGGGGGTTTTGGTTTTTGATAGTTAGCCGGTTTCTCGGTTTTGACAATTTTCCGTACCGGTTTTGCTGGAGGTGGAATCAAACGCAGCTTTTTTCCGACATGAATCACATAGGGAGTAGAGATTGAGTTCCATTTTGCCAGTTTTTTATAATCCAGTTTATAACGCCAGGCAATCGAATAAAGCGTATCACCGCGAACTACCTGATAATAATTCTTTCTCATCACAGGTTTGGTAGCATCACCGGCCCGGGGAATTACTTTCTGTGGAATTGGTTTTTTAGCAATGGGAGTTGCTTTTTGTTGTTCTCGACTATAGACAGGTGCACGTCCTCCCCCCATGCAGGATGTCAGGCCAAGTATAAGA
>JALSSM010000131.1 GCA_026984275.1 Gammaproteobacteria bacterium | reverse complement strand
GGTTCTTTAGCTATATCTCTCTGTTTACGTTCAGTATGTTGATGCTGGTCATGGCCAACAACTTCATGCAATTGTTCTTTGGTTGGGAGGCCGTCGGACTGGTGTCTTATTTGCTGATCGGTTTCTGGTATAAAAAAGAGACAGCCATCTTTGCCAATTTAAAAGCTTTTCTTGTTAATCGTGTGGGTGACTTCGGGTTTCTTCTCGGTATCGCCGCAGTTTTGATGTATTTCAACTCGATGGATTATGTCGAAGTATTTAACCAGGCTCCAGCGATGGCGGATAAAACAATCAATATCTGGGGTGACAGTCAATGGTCATTGTTGACAGTGATCTGTATTTTATTATTCATCGGTGCGATGGGTAAATCTGCACAAGCTCCACTACATGTCTGGTTACCGGATTCGATGGAAGGTCCGACACCAATCTCAGCTTTGATCCATGCTGCAACCATGGTGACTGCGGGTATTTTCATGGTGGCTCGAATGTCTCCTCTATTTGAATTATCCGAAACAGCACTGAGTTTTGTTTTATTGATCGGAGCATTTACGGCCTTCTTTATGGGGTTGCTGGGATTGGTGCAAAACGATATCAAACGAGTTATCGCTTATTCGACTCTTTCTCAACTAGGGTATATGACCGTCGCTCTGGGTGTGTCAGCTTATGCAGCCGGTATTTTTCATCTGGGCACGCACGCCTTCTTCAAAGCTTTATTATTTCTGGCTGCGGGTTCAGTGATCATTGGTATGCACCATGAACAGGATATGCGCAAGATGGGTGGCTTATGGAAAAGGATGCCAATCACATGGATAACCTGCCTGATTGGTTCACTGGCACTGATTGGCTTCCCTGGAATGGCGGGTTTCTTCTCCAAAGATGCGATCATAGAAGCGGTACACCATTCTGATCGTTATGGTGCTCATATTGCGTATTGGGCGGTTTTATCGGGTGTCTTTATCACGGCGTTATATTCGTTCAGGCTGGTGTTTATGGTTTTCCATGGCAAAGAGAGAATGGATCCCCATACAAAAGCAAATTTACACGAGTCACCTTCTGTCGTTACGATCCCACTCATTCTGCTGGCGATTCCTTCGGTATTGGCCGGGGCATTTTTTATCGAACCGATGTTATTCGGAAATTATTTCGGAGATAGCATTCTTGTCCACCCTGAAAATAATTCATTGAAAGAAATGGGTGAACATTTCCATGGCTGGTTTGAAATGATCAAACATGGTGTGACGCAACTTCCCTTTATCCTGGCAATGTCCGGTATTGTGGTTGCGTGGTTGGGCTATATTGCCTTTCCAGAATCCCCGAAACATGTGGCCTCTTTTTTCAAACCAGTCTACTGGGTACTGACTAAAAAATATGGCTTTGATCAATTCAATCAGGCTTTTTTTGCTGGAGGAACCCGAGGTATCGCCAGTTTGCTTTCTGGAGTGGGAGATCGATTGTTAATTGATGGAATGCTGGTTAATGGTAGCGCCAGATTTATTGGTTTCTTTTCCGGTGTGATCAGACACGTTCAATCCGGATATCTTTATCATTATGCTTTTGCCATGATCCTTGGACTGCTGGCTCTTTTGGGGATATTTGTATATGACTTCTGATTTCCCAATATTGAGCCTGATAATCTGGCTGCCAGTGGTGGTTGGACTGGTGTTAATGTTGGCCGGCGAAAAATTAATGACCAGTACCATAAAAATGACTGCTATGGTTGTTTCGCTACTGACTTTTGTACTGTCGATTCCACTCTATCTGGATTTTGATACCAGTACGCATGCAATGCAGTTCGTTGAAAATGTGCCATGGATTGAAGTTTTCAATATCAATTATCATCTGGGTATAGACGGAATCGCATTACCACTTATTCTTTTAACAACATTTACTACCGTTCTGGTCGTGCTGGCCGCCTGGGAATCGATTACAGATCGGCTTGCACAATATCTTGGAGCTTTCCTGATCCTTAATGGATTAATGGTCGCTGTGTTTTCGGCACTGGATGCGATTCTGTTTTATGTATTCTGGGAGGCGATGTTAATACCGATGTTCATGATCATTGGTATTTGGGGTGGTCCGAATCGCATCTACGCAACAATTAAATTCTTTCTTTACACATTCCTCGGCTCTGTCTTTATGTTGGTGGCATTTTTATATTTGTACAATAAAGCTGGCGGCAGTTTTGATATCCAGACACTACATGATCTACCTCTCTCGATGGAAGCACAAAAGTGGATCTTTATTGCCTTTTTCCTCGCCTTTGCAGTAAAGATTCCTATGTGGCCGGTGCACACCTGGTTGCCTGATGCTCATGTTGAAGCTCCAACGGGTGGTTCTGTCATTCTGGCCGCGATTATGCTGAAAATGGGTGGCTATGGCTTCTTGCGTTTTTCCTTACCGATCACGCCTGATGCCAGTCATGAGCTGGCAGGAATCATTATTGTGCTATCCCTGATCGCGATTGTTTACATTGGTTTTGTCGCGATTGCCCAAAGTGATATGAAAAAGCTTATTGCTTATTCATCCATTTCACATATGGGTTTCGCAACACTGGGGATGTTTGTGATCTATCAGATCATCAACCAAACGAACTCTACAGATGGCGCGATCATGGCTATGGAAGGCAGTATGGTGCAGATGATCTCGCATGGGTTCATCTCTGCAGCCATGTTTCTTTGTGTCGGTGTCTTATATGATCGGATGCATAGTCGTGAGATCAGTTCTTATGGTGGTGTTGTGAATACGATGCCCGTTTTTGCAGCATTCATGATGTTGTTCGCAATGGCGAATGCTGGTTTGCCGGGTACCTCTGGATTTGTGGGGGAATTTCTGGTCATATTGAGTGCCTACAAAGCTAATTTCTGGATCGCCTTTTTTGCTGCGACGACTTTAATTCTCGGTGCAGCATATACCCTGTGGATGTATAAACGGGTTATTTTCGGTGAAGTGACCAATGATGAAGTGGCGAAGCTAAAAGATATCAACTTCAGAGAAAAATTGATCTTCGCCAGTTTGGTATTTTTTATATTACTTCTTGGCCTGTGGCCAGCACCATTGTTAGACGTTCTTCATGCAACGATTGAAAATCTGATCCAACATATTACGCAGAGCAAGATAAATTGAACACCATGAACTATATCATCGCAACTCCCGAAATTTTCATGTTAAGTATGGCGTGTATTATTTTACTTGTAGATGTATTCTGGGGGCAGGGTGAAAAAGTAGTTTGTCGTAAACTGGCCTACTGGCTTTCACTCGCAACATTAGCGGGTGCCATGTTCTTAACCTGGCACTATTCTCCGGCAACAACAGAAGCAGCATTTAATGGTTTATTCGTCAGTGATTCCCTCAGTGATGTACTCAAATATTTTATTTATGGGATCACTTTTGTTGTCCTGATCTATTCTTCTGAATATCTTGAACAAAGAAACCTGTTCAGAGGTGAGTACTTTGTACTGGTCTTATTTTCTGTGCTGGGCATGATGATCATGGTATCAGCGGCCAATTTCCTGCCCATGTACCTGGGGTTGGAATTATTGTCACTTTCCATGTATGCCATGGTCGCCATGAATCGCAATTCCAGAGAAGCATCAGAAGCAGCCATGAAGTTTTTCGTGCTGGGAGCAATCGCTTCAGGGATGTTGTTGTATGGCATGTCGATGATTTACGGTGGAACAGAATCGCTTGATCTTTCGGCGATCAGTACTGCTATCGCTAATTCAAATGACAATAAAACCATACTCATTTTTGGTTTGGTATTCATTGTTGCTGGAGTCGCATTCAAACTCGGAGCCGCTCCATTTCATATGTGGGCACCCGATGTGTACCAGGGTGCACCCACAGCAGTGACCATGTTTATTGGCACTGCACCAAAGCTGGCAGGTTTTGCTTTGGCCTTCCGGTTATTGATCGATGGTCTG
>JALSSM010000130.1 GCA_026984275.1 Gammaproteobacteria bacterium | reverse complement strand
TTTCCTGTCTGGAACAAATCGAGCGCACGTTGATACATCGCAGGGTTCTCTGCGTATTTCACATCTTCAAAAGTGAATTCTGGTTTTTGCGTATTTTCTGGCATCTTATAACATCGTAGCTGTTTTATTACTAAGAAAGTTCTAAATAACTCTCACCCATGAATTCTTAGAGCAGGAAAAACAAAACGTGTAATTTTTTCTTCAGCCTCTTTCAAAAAGCTCAACAGAATTATTTCACCTTGCGAAACCTCAGCGTCATTCGATCAGACTCACCAATAGCTTTGTATTTATCCATACATTGATTTTGTTGATCAGCCTCTTCCATTTTTTTGCAGAGTCTTAATGTTGGGGGCAATGTCCAGACACCAGCAGGATGATCTTTTATATCTTTTTTATTGGCATTAATTTCTGATTTTTCTTCTAGCACAAATCCGGCCTTTTCAGCCAGTGCGATCACATGTGCCTCGGTCATGTATCCACTTTTTTTCATTTGTTCGATCGATGTATCAGGTTTTGCCCGGTGTTCAACAACACCCAGAATACCACCGGGTTTTAAGGCTTTCGCCATAACCTGAAACATCTGTCCGGCATAATCACCTTTTAACCAGTTGTGGACATTACGAAATGTCAGGACTATATCAGCTGTGCCAGGCGGGGCGATGGTGGTTCGCTCCGGAACAGAAAGCTCTGTTGCCACCACATGATCATAGATATCTGGACGAGCTTCCATTTTTTCCATGAACTCCTTCTGCATACCTTTTCGCCAATCTGGAGTACGATCAGCTGTCATGGAAAAACCTGCCACATAAAATATACCTTGTTCTCTTGTCACTGGTGCAAGGATTTCTGTATACCACCCTTTCCCCGGCCAGATCTCGACAACGGTCATTTCTGGTTTTAGACCGAGAAACTCCAGCGTTTTAGCAGGATGTCTGTAGATGTCGCGTGCGGTATTAGCCATCTCTCGATGATCACTTCTCATGGCCTGTTTTACTAAAGCATCAAGATCACTGGCAATTGTCAGACTTGGATAAAGCAAACTATTAAATATGAATAGTACGATCAGAAAGCTGATTTTTGACATTAAAAACACCTTGATTCTTATCACTAACAGAATAGGATATAAGACCTTTAATTATATTCTTAGTTTCTAAATCGAACAGTCTTAAGGAATAAAATTCAATATCCCGCGACTGGAAACAGGAGATTTATTAAAATTAAATATTTTCTCCGACGAACTATCCCATTTTTACCAGTCTAATGTTCTTAAGAGCTTTATCCTCTACTCATAAGTTTGCACTGCAGCATCAATAAGAGGAGGTATTAATATGAAAACCAGGCTCAGATTCACCCCCTTGTTCTTCATCGTAGCATTGATTCTTAGTACGGCGGGTTTTAATAATGTTTATGCAAGTGGTGGTCATCAGTCTTACCGCTCTGATCATCATGATTACAGTCATAATAACCATCATTACAATAATCACTTCCGCCACTCAGAACGTTATCGTCAGCATCGGTATTATGGTCACGAGAATGACTTCAGACAACCACGCCACCATTCTTATGGATATGACAACAGGTACTATAGACCGAGACACTATTCACATGATTATCGATACAAGATACCGAGACACGATTATAGATACAAGCACCAGTCCTATGATCGCTCTCACTACAGGAGTGGATACAGTGTCGGATATGGATCATCCGGGTATTACATAGGCTATAGATCATCCGGGCATCATAATGATTACCTGCCTTTGGTAATTTTTGGTGCAATCACCTTAGGAGATGTTTTGCATCACTAGTAGTGAATTAATCGACTTTATGAGTAGCCGCATTGATTATCGTGATCCCAGGCAATCATGATCAGATTATTACCTGTGAATAACCTGCTCAGGAAATAACAACAAAGATAATGCCCAGTATATAACGGATAAAAAAACGGGGCTCATAGAGCCCCGTTTTTATGCTGCTTTTAGTTTAAAGAATTACTTTTAGACTGATCTTACAACCCTATGAGAACTGATTCATCGTGTTGTCTTCACCAGCCGCTTTCAATGCAGCTTCACCAGCAAAGTATTCTTTATGATCATCACCCATGTCAGAACCAGCCATGTTTTGATGTTTCACACAGGCAATTCCTTCACGGATTTCTCTACGCTGAACAGGAGCAACATATCCAAGCATACCTTGATTTCCAAAATACTCTTTCGCCAGATCATCTGTAGAAAGAGCCGCTGTGTGATAAGTCGGCAGTGTGATGAGGTGATGGAATATACCTGCTTCACGTGAGGAGTCAGCCTGGAAGGTACGAATCTTCTCATCTGCATCCGCTGCAAGTTGAGTTTCGTCATATTTGATATTCATCAGATCATCACGATCGTATGCAGACACATCTTTACCTTCTTCCTGCCATGTATCGAAGACCTGCTGACGGAAGTTTAATGTCCAGTTGAATGACGGGCTATTGTTGTAAACCAGTTTGGCATTCGGAATAACTTCACGAACTTTGTTGACCATTCCACCAATCTGGCCAATATGAGGTTTCTCAGTTTCGATCCAGATAAGGTCAGCACCATTTTGTAAAGAAGTGATGCAATCCAGTACACAGCGTTCTTCACCTGTACCTGCTCTGAATTGGAACAAGTTACTGGGCAGACGTTTAGGACGAACCAGTTTGCCACCCTGCTTGATCACGACATCACCATTATTCAGATCGGCTTCTGATACTTCTTCAACATCAAGGAATGAGTTGTATTGATCACCCAGATCGCCAGGTTCTTTAGTGTATGCAATCTGTTTTGTCAGGCCAGCACCCAGAGAGTCTGTACGTGCAACGATAACACCGTTGTCAACACCCAGTTCCAGGAATGCATAACGACATGCACGGATCTTGGCGAGGAAATCTTCATGAGGAACCGTTACTTTACCATCCTGGTGACCACATTGTTTTTCATCAGAAACCTGATTTTCAATTTGCAGGCAACAAGCACCTGCTTCGATCATTTTCTTGGCCAGCAGGTATGTTGCTTCAGCATTACCAAAACCCGCATCGATATCAGCAATGATAGGTACCACGTGAGTTTTGTGATTATCAATTTGATCCTGAATGCTTGCTGCTTTTGCGGAGTCACCTGCTTCACGAGCGGCATCCAGCCCACGGAAAAGGCCACCCAATTCACGTGCATCCGCCTGACGCAAGAACGTATACAGTTCTTCGATCAAAGCAGGCACCACTGTTTTTTCATGCATTGATTGATCAGGTAGAGGACCAAACTCAGAACGCAGAGCGGCCACCATCCAGCCAGAAAGATAAAGGTAACGACGATCAGTATTGCCTTCGAAATGTTTCTTGATCGAAATCATTTTCTGTTGGCCGATAAACCCATGCCAGCAACCCAGAGACTGGGTGTACTTTGAGCTATCTGCGTCGTAGGCTTCCATATCCTTACGCATGATGTCGGCGGTATATTTAGCGATATCGATACCATTCTTGAATTTATTCTGCGCACGCATACGTGCAACAGCTTCTGCTTCGATGGCATCCCATGATGAGCCGTTAGCTTCTTTCAAAGCAGCGGCGGCTTTAATATCTTCCTGGTACTGTGACATTTAAATTGCCTCTCTAATAAGTTTAAAATAGTTAAAAATAATCTTCAGGTAACACTCCCTGTGTGATCCTGAAAAATATTACAGCGCGATTTTAGTCTTTTTTTACTATTTGACAAGACAACCCATCTTATCTTTAATATAAGTTTTTATAATAGTAGTAATACTTATGATTAGTTCTAACGATAAAAGCTTTTATAAACAGAATCGGCTCAAACAATTGCGCGCCTTTTGTGTGGCGGCAGAGACCGGTAGTTTTTCAAAAGCAGCTGATCTGCTCGACCTGACACAACCCTCGATCTCACAACAAATCCAGTCGCTGGA
>JALSSM010000129.1 GCA_026984275.1 Gammaproteobacteria bacterium | reverse complement strand
CCTGCTCAACGCTATCTGAGTAATCCATTTTTTTATTTGTTCCTAAGTCGTGTATCCAAAGAGTATTGATCTAACCTGTAGATCGGCACAGTTTTGGAAAACTTGAGGTAAGAAAAGCTAACCGGTGCAGGGTAACTGATTTATACTATGAAATATGCAGAACGAACATAGTGATGTAATAGCTGAACAAGATCACTATAATTAATATGATTTTCAATAATCTGGATAGACAGAAACAGGTCTTTTGAAGTAGAATTTGTTCATTCATCGAAACGGGACTAATCATCGGATTAGCTCCCGTTTTCTATATCTGAATCATGGAATATATCGGATATTCAAGCAACAGTTGATAGATTTTCGGAGTAAAAACTTGACCCAGCAACCTGATTTGCACGCTCTCCTTATACTTGAAGATGGTAGTGAATTTAATGGCGTTTCTATCGGAGTATCAGGTGCAACAACAGGAGAGGTTGTATTTAATACAGCGATGACGGGATATCAGGAGATTCTGACAGATCCATCTTATTGCCAACAGATCGTAACTTTAACCTATCCCCACATAGGCAATACCGGGACTAATCCTGGTGATGAAGAATCATCAAAAGTTTACGCAAGTGGTCTGATTATCCGTGATCTTCCCTTGCTACACAGTAACTGGCGTGCCTCAATGTCATTACCGGATTATCTGAAAAAGCACAATATTGTTGCGATTGCTGAGATTGATACGCGCCGATTGACGCGAATTTTACGAGATAAGGGTGCCCAACGCGGTTGTATTATTGCTGGTCAGGATCTCGACAAAGAAAAAGCATTAATCGCAGCAAAAAACTTTCCTGGACTGAAAGGAATGGACCTGGCGAAAGAGGTGACGACGGGAAAGGCTTATTCATGGAATGAAGGTGTCTGGAACCAGTCAACAAATGATCATGCTGTTTCAACGAAAGCAACAGAATGGAATGTTGTTGCTTATGATTTTGGTGTGAAAAGAAATATTCTTCGATTACTGGTTGAGCGTGGTTGTCAGCTGACAGTTATACCAGCAGAAACGCCTGCCGAAGAAGTCCTGGCGATGAAACCAGATGGTGTTTTTCTATCCAATGGCCCGGGTGATCCGGAACCCTGTGACTATGCAATAACGGCTATAGATACTATCGTTTCTTCTGGCATCCCCACTTTTGGGATCTGTCTCGGCCATCAATTATTATCACTGGCCTGTGGTGCAAAAACCATCAAGATGAAATTTGGTCACCATGGTGCAAACCATCCGGTACAAGATTTGGAAAAAGGGAACGTCATGATCACCAGCCAGAACCATGGTTTTTCCGTTGATGAAGGAACACTCCCATCCACATTGAAACCCACTCATCGATCATTGTTTGATGGCTCACTTCAGGGGGTGCATCATATAGAATATCCGGCTTTCAGCTTTCAGGGGCATCCTGAAGCCAGCCCTGGTCCACATGACATTCAGTCATTGTTTGATCATTTTATTTATCTTATGTCACAACAAAGGAGTTGATTGCCGACGATGCCTAAACGTACTGATCTGAAAAGTATTCTTATCATCGGGGCAGGGCCGATCATTATTGGACAGGCATGCGAGTTCGATTATTCTGGAACTCAGGCCTGTAAAGCTTTGAAAGAAGAAGGTTACCGGGTCATTCTGGTCAACTCTAATCCGGCCACCATCATGACTGATCCGGATATGGCCGATGCAACTTATATCGAGCCTGTTTACTGGCAAAATGTCGCGAATATCATCAAAAAAGAACGACCCGATGCAATATTGCCAACCATGGGTGGGCAGACAGCATTGAATTGTGCACTGGATCTTGTTCGTGAAGGTGTTCTGGAAAAATATGGTGTGGAGATGATCGGCGCTTCACAAGAAGCGATCGACAAAGCTGAAGATCGTGAAAAGTTCCGTGATGCGATGACAAAAATTGGTCTGAGTACACCAAGAGCCTTTGTCGCCCATAGTATGGATGATGCCTATCATGCCCAGTCGCAGATTGGATTTCCGATTATCATTCGTCCTTCTTTCACAATGGGTGGAACGGGTGGTGGCATTGCCTTTAATAAAGAAGAGTTTGACGCGATCTGTCATCGTGGACTTGATGCATCACCGACCACAGAGATTCTGCTTGAAGAATCTGTGCTTGGCTGGAAAGAATACGAGATGGAAGTGGTTCGTGATCGTAATGATAACTGCATCATCATCTGTGCCATTGAAAATCTTGATCCCATGGGTGTGCATACCGGTGACTCGATCACTGTGGCACCGGCTCAGACACTCACTGACAAAGAATATCAGATCATGCGGAATGCCTCATTGGCTGTGCTGCGAGAGATTGGTGTCGAAACTGGGGGCTCGAACGTGCAATTTGCGATCAACCCTGAAAATGGCGACATGATTATTATCGAGATGAATCCTCGTGTTTCCCGATCATCAGCGTTGGCCTCAAAAGCAACCGGTTTCCCGATTGCGAAAGTGGCTGCAAAACTGGCCGTAGGTTATACGCTTGATGAGCTGGAAAACGAGATCACCGGTGGTGCAACGCCTGCCTCCTTTGAGCCGTCCATCGATTATGTCGTAACAAAAATCCCACGATTCACTTTTGAGAAATTTCCTCAGGCCAATGATCGACTCACCACCCAGATGAAATCTGTTGGCGAAGTGATGGCCATTGGTAGAACGCTTCAGGAGTCTTTACAGAAGGCTATTCGTGGGCTTGAAGTGGATATGGATGGATTGGTTGAAGTTGTTGATCCAGATGATGAGAACCTTGAAGCCACATTGATCCGGGAAATGCGTGTACCAGGGGCAAAAAGACTATGGTACGTTAGCGATGCATTTCGTTACGGAATGATGCTTGAGGAGGTGTTTGACCATAGCAGGATTGATCCATGGTTTCTGATCCAGATACAGGATCTGGTCAATGAGGAATCGATGATTAAGGAACAAGGCATTGCTGGTTTGACGGAAGCTCGACTCCGACAACTTAAAAGAAAAGGTTTTGCTGACTCACGGCTGGCAACATTGACAGGTGTCGAAGAATCCAGCGTCAGGAAAATCCGCTACGAGAATAACATTCGACCCGTTTATAAACGCGTTGATACCTGTGCGGCAGAATTTGCTTCGAGTACAGCTTATATGTACTCCACTTACGAAGAAGAATGTGAGGCAGCACCGACGAACAAGGAAAAAATCATGGTGCTAGGTGGTGGGCCAAACCGCATAGGTCAGGGAATTGAGTTTGACTATTGCTGTGTCCAGGCGGCTTTTACCATGCGTGATCTGGGTTATGAGACGATCATGGTCAATTGTAACCCTGAAACCGTTTCAACAGATTACGATACCTCTGATCGACTCTATTTTGAGCCACTCACTCTCGAAGATGTGCTTGAGATTATCCATCTTGAACAGCCGAAAGGGATTATTGTCCAGTACGGTGGCCAAACACCGTTAAAACTGGCTAATGCGTTGCAAACAGCAGGGGCTCCGATCATTGGAACCACACCTGATTCAATAGATTTAGCCGAAGATCGCGAACGTTTCCAGAAGATGTTGCAGGAACTTGGCTTAAAACAGCCTGATAACCGAACGGCCAGTCATGTTGACGAAGCGGCAAAACTGGCCGCTGAAGTGGGTTATCCACTCGTCGTCAGGCCTTCATATGTACTTGGTGGACGAGGTATGGAAATCGTCTATAACGAAGAAGATTTGCGAAAGTATATGAGTGCTGCGGTATCTGTTTCTAATGATGCCCCTGTATTGCTGGACAGGTTTCTGAACCAGGCGGTTGAAGTTGATGTTGATGCAATCTGTGATGGTGAAGATGTTCTGATTGGCGGAATTATGGAACATATTGAAGAAGCCGGTGTCCATTCTGGTGACTCTGCCTGCTCATTACCACCACATCATCTCAGCTTGGAAATT
>JALSSM010000128.1 GCA_026984275.1 Gammaproteobacteria bacterium | reverse complement strand
AGAAAGGCTCCTATTTGTGCTGGTGTTGCTTCACCTTGCATGATGGTTCGCATCACCGATCGCATAAAGTCGGGATCGAGATCCTGTTTGTAAATAACCGCATCAATGGCGGCAGGCAAATCCATTCTCGACATACTAAAATTCCAGGAAGTTCTTCAGCATATCATGCCCATGCTGAGTAAGAATTGATTCAGGATGAAATTGCACACCCGAGATCTCAAAGTCTTTATGGCGAAGCCCCATGATCTCATCCAGTTTTCCATCAGCGGTTTCTGTCCAGGCCGTGACTTCCAGACAATCAGGCAAAGTTTCTTTACTGACCACCAGCGAATGATAACGGGTTGCCGTAAACGGATTATCCAGGCCATGAAAAATATCCGTATCGTTATGGTAAATCGGTGATGTCTTACCATGCATGATCTTACGAGCATGGATGACATCACCACCAAAGGCCTGGCCGATACTTTGATGACCAAGACAGACACCGAGGATCGGCACCTTGCCTTTAAAGCGTTTAATCGTGTCGATGGAAATGCCAGCTTCATTCGGCGTACAGGGTCCGGGTGAGATGACGATGCGATCGGGAGTCATTTCTTCAATTTCACCAATGGTGATCTGATCATTTCTGAACACACGGACATCCGCACCCAGCTCGCCCAGATACTGGACGATGTTGTATGTGAAAGAATCGTAATTGTCGATCATTAATAACATCAGAGACCACCTTCTGCCATCGCAACAGCACGAAAAACCGCACGTGCTTTGTTCATTGTTTCTTCCCATTCCATTGCAGGGACGGAGTCTGCAACAACACCCGCGCCCGCCTGAATATGTAAAGTACCATCTTTGATCACAGCGGTGCGAATGGCGATCGCCGTGTCCATATTCCCCTGCCAGGAAAGATAACCCACCGCACCGCCATAGACGCCTCGCTTGAGCGGTTCCAGTTCGTCAATGATCTCCATCGCCCGGATCTTTGGTGCGCCACTCAGGGTGCCCGCAGGAAAAGTCGCACGCAAAACATCCAGTGCTGTTTGTCCATCACCCACCTGTCCGATGACATTAGAAACAATATGCATCACGTGAGAATAACGCTCAACAATCATTTTGTCTGTTAATTTAACCGAACCAATTTCAGCAACACGGCCCACATCATTTCGCCCCAGATCAATCAGCATCAAATGTTCTGCCAGTTCTTTGGGGTCATTCAGCAGATCTTCTTCAAGATTCTGATCAGCTTTTGTATTTTCTCCTCGCGGTCGTGTTCCGGCGATGGGTCTGACAGTCACTTCGCCATCTTCCACTCGAACCAGAATCTCAGGTGAAGATCCGACAATATGAAAATCATCCAGATCAAGAAAATACAAATAAGGCGATGGGTTCAGACAACGTAATGATCGATATAAATCCATCGGAGAAGCTTTGTATGGAATCGACAATCTTTGTGAGATGACAACTTGCATGGCATCACCATCAACAATATATTTCTTGATCCGATCAACAGCGGCCTCAAAGTTCTTACGTGAGAAACCGGAGACAAAATCTTGCTCGTTGATTTCTCGAGGTTTGTTTGGGGAGGCTTCGTGAAGATGACCCTGTTCCAGTTGCTGAACGAGCTGATCAAGACGAGCCAGTCCTTTTTCATAGGCATCATCCTGAGCCGGATCAACATGTACGATGATTAATAATTTACCACTCAGGTTGTCAAACACCAGCACTTCATCAGAAACCATGAGCAGAATATCAGGCGTTTCCAGAGGATCAGGATTTGGGCATTCCGCCAGACGTGGTTCGATATAGCGGACAGTGTCGTATCCAAAATAACCTACCAGCCCACCGGTGAAACGTGGCAAACCTTCAACCTCCGGAACATTGAACTGCTGTCTGAAATTTTCGATCCAGGTGAGAGGATCTTCCACTTCGGTTTCTTCGATCAGAGATTTGTTTTTCATCACCTGAACCTGATTACCGGAGATACGAGCCACGATCCCGGCAGGCAGACCAATGATCGAATAGCGTCCCCATTGTTCACCGCCCTGTACAGATTCGAACAGGTAAGAATAGGGGCCACTCGCCAGTTTCATGTATGCTGATACTGGCGTGTCCAGATCGGCCAGTACCTCGCGCACCAGAGGAATGCGGTTGTAGCCTTCGGCAGCATAACGATTAAAATTTTCAGGCTTCATTATGAAAACAGCTCGATCATTTCGGCCAGTGAGTCTACCAGTATGTCGGGATTGGAATCAGCAATATCATGACCGTGATTATAACCATAGGTGACACAAAGAATCGGCATATTGGCTGCCCGTGCTGCTCGTAGATCATTCACCGAATCACCGACCATTAACGATTTTTGCGGTGTTGTCCCCAGGGTTTCGGCAGCATGTAGCAATTGATCAGGTTCCGGTTTTTTCTTAGGTAGAGTGTCCCCGCTCATGACAATGGAAAAATCATCAAGGATGCCCAGAGATTCCAGGACAGGTTCCGTAAAACGGCCACGTTTATTCGTGACGCAGCCCAGTTTACAGCCTAGTTTTACCATATGATCCATGCCTTCGCGAACGCCCGGATAAAGGGTGCTGCGTTTGCTGGTGTTACGGATATAAATATCAGAAAACAGCTCAAAGGCTTTGTTAAACAAATCTTCATCCGGCTCACCATCCATCTCTCCGGTTAACGCGGCCTTGACCAGCTTATCGGCGCCCCTGCCAACCCAGGTTCTTATTTTTTCTTCTCCATGCATGGGCATATCAAGTTCGCGCAGGGCAAGATCAATGCTGTAAGCCAGATCGGGAACACTATCAACGAGTGTGCCATCCAGATCAAATAAAACCAGTTCAGGTGTTTCCATGGTGAGTTTCTAACAGCAGCTGAGCTTTTGCAGCTCGGCTCGCATCCTGCCAATGGTTTTTTTGTAATTTTCACTACCAAAGATCGCAGAACCGGCAACAAAGGTATCGGCTCCGGCTTTGGCTATTTCATAAATATTATCGGTCTTCACGCCACCATCAATTTCCAGGCGGATATCTCTGCCACTGGTGTTGATCAAAGCGCTGGCCTCACGTAGCTTATCCAGTGCAGATGGAATAAATGCCTGGCCACCAAAACCCGGGTTGACCGACATCAACAAAATCATATCGACTTTATCCATCACATATTTCAGGCAGTCCAGTGGTGTTGCCGGATTGAAAACCAGTCCGGATTTACAACCGGAATCTCTTATTAACTGTAATGATCGATCAATATGTAGGCTGGCTTCGGGGTGGAATGTAATATACGTGGCGCCTACCTCTGCAAATTCACTGATCATGCGATCCACCGGACTGACCATCAAATGAACGTCGATCGGGGCAGTAATTCCATAGTCGCGTAAGGCCTGACAGATCACCGGGCCAAAGGTCAGGTTCGGCACAAAATGATTGTCCATGACGTCAAAATGGACAAAATCAGCGCCCGCATCGAGCACATCACGTACCTCTTCACCCAGACGTGAAAAGTCTGCTGAAAGGATCGATGGAGCAATAACGAAATCCGACATTTCAAATGTTTCCAGAACACAGGCAAAAATAATGGCGCAACTTTACCTGATCGGCAAGGTAATTGCAGCAAATTTGCCATGCAAAAGAGATTGAAAATGACCATGCTTAAACGATACTTAATGATTAGCCTTTTAGTTTTTTCATCGGTTCAGGCAGCAGAAGAAAAAAAAGTGGAAGAAAACCTGGCCAAAGAAGTCGCTGAAATGGCAACTTCAGAAGACGCAAAACCTGATCGGGAAAAGGACATCAGCCAATTGATTGAGAAAAATTTGCGGGGTGGTGAAGCGATTTGGCTGGGAAATAAAGATACTTTTCTGGCACTTTATAAAGAAAATACCTGGAAAGATACTCAAGGTGCGATTCTATTGTTACATGATCTTGGTGCAAATGCAGACTGGCCCCAGTTAATGAAT